>CAMKQS010000016.1 GCA_946414975.1 uncultured Caryophanales bacterium
AAAGGAGCAAACTTATGAAAAATAATATAATACAATCAGAGATGGATGTTAAAGGTAGTAAAATAAATGTTGTTAGAGTTGATGGATACGAATATATATCACTTACTGACTTAGCAAAAACTCAAAATGATGAAGCACCAGCAGATGTTGTTAAGAATTGGCTAAGAAATAAAGAAACAATTTCTTTTCTAGGTGTATGGGAAGAACTAAATAATGAAAATTTTAAAGTGGTCGAATTCGACCAGTTTAAAAATGAAGCAGGAAGACATGCATTTACTATGTCACCACAAAAATGGATTAGAGAAACTAATGCTATTGGTATTATTTCAAAATCTGGTAAATATGGTGGCGGAACTTTTGCAAGAAGTGATATTGCTTTTGAGTTTGCTAGTTGGATTAGTCCAGAGTTTAAATTATATTTAATTAAAGAATTTGAAAGATTAAAAAGAAATGAAACATATCAAGAAAAAATAGAATGGCATGCAAATAGATTATTGTCAAAATTAAATTATGTTGTTCATACTGATGCAATAAAGAAATATATTGTTCCTACTTTAACAGAACAACAAATTAAGTTTGTATATGCAAATGAAGCAGATGTATTAAATGTTGCTTTATTTGGTATGACAGCTAAAGAATGGAGAGAAGATAATCCTGAACTTGCTAAAAATGGTAATATGAGAGATTATACTGATTTACTTCATTTAATTATTTTAAATAATCTAGAGAATACAAATGCAGAATTAATTAGAATGAATATAAAACAATCTGATAGATTAATTAGATTAAATGAATCAGCAAGAAATCAAATGGAAGCATTAAAGAATAATAAAAATATTAAAGAATTAGAAGTGTTACAACAACAAGTAAATGAAGATAACAGATATTTAATTGAAAATAAATAAATATTATGTAAAAAAGAATTGAAAGTATGTTATAATAACTGGTGTCAGGAGGGAAAGTATGGATAGATTACCAAAAAATTTTAATAGTATAATTCGCAGTTGTGCAATTCTTGTAGATAAAGGTGTTAGACATATTTGTTATGAAATTAATGAAAAAGAAGAAAACAGTGCAAATTTTAGAGTTCAATTACCTGAATATTAGAGACCTAAAAAATCAGATGAAATAGTTGATAGTAATGACAATTTTGTAAATGGATTTAAAGTTGTTAAAACAGCAAATGGTGAGTATGCATATGTAAGAGAATCTGATAATTCGTTGTTGCCTTTTAGATATGATATTGCTTTTGATTTTAATGAATTTGGTTTTGCAATTGTTGGTAAAGATGGAAGTGTTTCATGGATAGATAAAGATTTTAAATATCTTAATCTACAAGGTGAAATGGTAGAAGAAGAACTTGATAAAAGTTGGGCTAAATTTGATGGATGGCAAGGTATAAGTGATTTTAGTAAAGGTGATATACCATTATCTCGAGTTTACGATGGAAGAAACACCTATGGTAGAATTTCTTATTTTGGAACAGATGGAAAATTTAAAGAATTCTATAAATATAATGGTGAAATAGATAGTTATTTCCCTAGAACTGCTTTTAGAAATGGCTCAACATTTGATGAAAAAGGTCATGCAATGGCTGATGGGGATATGATATTTGCAAAAGGTTATTATGTATCGTTTAAGGACTTAATAAAACTATCTATGGAAAAAGGCTTTATTGATTCTATTAGTGCAGATGCTGAAAAATGTTTTGATAAAGAAACAGGAAGAGTATTAAAAAAAGAACGAAAGTAGCGTGAAAATTATTGCTACTTTTTCTATTCTTTGGTAAAATATTATTAGAAATTGATATAAAACTATAAAAATTTCTAATTTGTGAGTAAAAGTTTGAAATAACTTAACCACTCGCACCATTAAAGAATCTGGTTGAACTTTGGTTCAATTTACTAATAAATATCAATTCTAGAAATGGAATTGATTTTTTATTGTGTAAAAGAAAGGGATGATTTAATGGAAAATATTATTAAACAAGAAATTGAAGTTGAAGAGGCATTAAAAAAAAATTAGAGTTTATATGTAATTTTTGTAATACTGAATGTGAAATAAAGAGAGGTTCAATTAGAATAATAGAAAGAACAAATCTATCTTATGTAGAACCTCATAGAATAATAATTAAAGGTATTACATTTCTTGCATTTAATTATGAAACAAATATCTATATAGAAAACTTAAGTAATAAAATCAAAATAACAGAACTTGAAGATTATTTAAAAACAATCTAAATACTATTCATTCCCTAAATGAGAAATTGACAAATCATAAAAAAGTGATATTATAAATAACCAGTGCATAGGTATGCTCTAGAAATGGAGGTACATCTATGAAGAAAAAACATAATATATCGAAAATTTATAATATTGAATTATTAGAGGAGTCAGTAGTATTTAGACTTTATTAAATACTATTGGCTCCTCTTTTTTAGTAAAAGGAGTTGAGATTTATGGATAATGAAAAGAAAATTGCTGGACTTTATATTAGAGTTAGTACTGAAGATCAAGCAAGAGAAGGATTTAGTTTACCAGAACAAGAAAAACATAAAAAACAATTAAAAGAATTAAATGATAAAGCCGATCAATTACAAAATAAATTAAATGAGATAAATGATATTATAAATAATTTAAAACCAACAATGATGAATAAAAATAATTATACTATTTCTAATACCGATATAGATAAGATTAAAAAATATATAGAACAAACTAATGATACTACTTCTAATTTAAAAGATTCTAATGATATAAATGTAATACTTGATAAATATGAACAAGATTTAAAAAATCATTCTAACGAAGTTAAAGAATTGAAGAAAAAAATCACTACTCGTGAAGATAGGATTAGTGATTTAGAAAATAGATTAAATTTTGCAAATGATATTATTAATATGTTAGAAGATAAGGTTGATAAATTACAAGAGGTATTAGATTACTTTAAAGAATTATGGAAAAAGTTTATTAATTTCTTACAAGATAAATTCTTCTCATCAAATAAATATGATGAACTTATTGATAAATTACATGAGGAAGAAATAATTGATGATAATGATTTAGAACGATAATTTTATGGTATAATTAATACAAGAAGAGAGGAAAGTAATATGGAAAATGTTAAATTGATGAATATGTGCAAAGTTATTGATGTAAACACAAATAAAATTTTAGTTCAAGAAAGAGTAAAAAGCTGGAAAGGGATAGCATTTCCTGGTGGAAAAATTAACAATGGTGAAAGTATAGTAAAATCCACAATTAGAGAAGTAAAGGAAGAAACTGGGTTAGATGTAAATCATTTAGAATTATGTGGTGTAAAAAACTGGTATAATGAAGAAAAAAATGAGCGTTCAATAGTATTTTTATACACGGCTACATCTTTTTCAGGAAATTTGATTTCAGAAACAGATGAGGGAAAAAATTATTGGATATCTGAAGAAGAGCTATCTAAGAAAGAGTTGGCAAATAATTTTGATATTATGTTAAAAGTTTTTGGAGAAAATAATTATTCAGAAATGCTTTATAGTGAAGAAAATAAAGATTGGATTTTATATTGAGGTGACTAATCTTGTAATAGAATTAGTACCTTTAATAGATGTATTTCCACCTAATTATTTCATATTCTACTATATTGTATCACTCATTTGTTTTAAGTCAATAATGATAAAATATTGGATATTGTATGCCAAAAATGTTGGATAAAAGCTCTGTTAACTATTGTAAACACTAATATTTTTAAATAAGATACTTGCATATCATTTCAAATATAGACTGATACATTTAATTTTTTTGACCATAAAATTTGTAAATTTTTAATTTTTTGTATATAATATCTTCCAAGAAAGGAGACTTGTTAATGGACGAAACTTTTAATGTAGGAAGCCCAACAAAAGAAAATATTGATTATGCTTTTAAAAATTTAGTTTTTTATGTTACAGCTTCAACTCAATTAGATATATATAAAGATCAAAAAGAAAATTTCAAAAAAGTTTTAGTTGAAATTAATACGATTTTAGCAATATATGTAAATAAAGAAAGTTTAGTATCTATAAATGAAGAGAAATTACAAAATATAAAATTTGATTTAATTGATTTAGATACCGAAACAAAAGCTTTGAAATCTTATTTTGCGGAATGGTCTTTGTTGTGGCTAGATGCAATTATTTCTTTGAGAATGTCAGAAATTAAAATGGGAGGAGTTAATAATGGCAGATAGAGATAAGTATGGAAATTATGTAAATGATAAAGGGGTTACAATAAAAGTTAATACAGATAAAAACGGCAATGATCATGTCAGTTTTTATGGTGGTGATGTAGATAAACCACATGATGCGGCCCACGTAAATATTAACTATGATAAAAGTTCTTGGAGTTCAACAACACATGGGCCTGATAAAAGTGATACAAGTTCAGGTTCCGGAGGATGTTATCTGACTTCTGCTTGTATGAAATATTTTCAAGAAAAATTTGACGATAATTGTTATGAATTAACAGTATTAAGATGGTTTAGGGATAATTTTGTATCAAAAGAAGATATAGAACATTATTATAAAGTAGCGCCAATTATTGTTGAAACAATTAATAAAGAGGAAAAATCTAATATTATTTATGATTATATTTATGATAATATAGTTGATTATTGTGTTGAACAAATTGAGCAAGGAAATTATGATAAAGCATATAGTAGATACAAAAATAGTGTTCTGACATTAGAGGAACAATTTGCAAAACCATTTTTACAAAAAGGATTTGTAAAGACATTAAAAAGAACTACTACATAAAAAATACGGGCATTATGATTTTTTTTCAACAATTATTATTTTAATTTGAAATACGCTACTTTATATTCCAAAAGAAATTGTAATATTTAGTTTATCAATATTAACTTTCTCTTGTTTTACACCAGTACCAATAGTGATATTGGTATTTATTTTATAATCAAAATATATTAAATCTAATGTTTTAAAATAATACGGTATATGTGTTCCATAAGAGTTAGTACCGAAGATTAAGCAAGAGAAGGGTTTAGTTTACCAGAGCAAGAAAAGAGAATTCGAGCAATGTGTGAGTATAAAGGTTATGAAATATATATAGTATATAAAGATGCCGGAATAAGTGCCAAAACAGGTAATAAAAGACCTGCATTTGAAGAATTATTACAAGATATTAAAGATAAGAAATGTAATACCATTGTTGTATTAAAACTAGATAGACTTACAAGAAGTGTTTATGACTGGGAAAATATTATTAAGTTTTTAGAAGAAAATAATGATTATTTAGATTGTGCAAATGATGATATTAATACTACCAATGCTAATGGAAAAATGATTTCTAGAATATTAATGAGTGTATCACAACAAGAAATAGAAAGAACAAGTGAAAGAACAAAAGTAGGATTATCTGGAGCAATTAAAGCAGGACATATTCCAGCAAGAACACCACTAGGTTATAAACATGTAGATAGAATATTAGTACCAGATCCACTTACTAAAGATATTATTATAAGAATATTTAATTTATATTTTGAAGGTTGTACTTATGTTAAAATAGCAAAAATTTATAACGATGAAAAAGTATTAGGTAAAACTAATTGGAGAGATACAATTATTTCAAAAATAATATCTAATGAAATTTATAAGGGAGATTATGTATCAGGCAAAAGAAGTGGTAATTCAGTTTATTATGAAAATGTAATAGAACCATTAGTAAGTAAAGAATTATGGGAAAATTGCCAAGTACAAAAGAAAAAGAATTCTAGAAATTATATGAGAACTCAAACTTATCTTTTCTTACAAAAATTAAAATGTCCTAAATGTGGAAGAATTCTTGCTGGTGGAGCAACTCATAAAGTTAAAAATGATAAATGGTATTTCTATTATAGATGTGAAGATTGTAAAAACAATATTAAAGAAAATAAAATTGAAGAAGCAATAATGCATATTCTAAATGATGTATTTGAGTATGATTCAGTTGTTAATGAATTCTTTCTACCAGTACTTAAAAATAAATTAAAAAATCCTAAAGATGAATTAGAAGAAGAAATTAAGAAACTAAATAATAAAAAGAAAAGATTAAAAGAAGGATTTGTTAATGAACTATTTACGATTGAAGAATTTAAAGAAGAAACAGAAAAATTAGATAACTTAATTAAAGATTTAGAAGAAAAGATAATATCTAATCAACAAGCAGAACAATTAAATTTTACTGTTGATGATATATTACTTAAAAGAGATATGGACTATATTAATAAAATTAAATTACCACTTACATATCATGCTTTTGAAGATTGTTGACCTGATTTAGATAGAGATGATAAAGCTGATAAATATATTGATGTTGTTAATGATATGTATGAGGATAAAGTATTGGATAATGATGACATTGACGAATTAGATTTGAGCAAAGAAAAAGATGATTATGAAAGATAAAAAAATGGTTCATTATTGAATATTAGTGATATAATAGAAAATTAAAAGGAGATGATATAAATGTTGAATTCAGATGATCTAAATAAATATGTCAGTGCCTTATTAAACAAATCAGAAGAGGCGTATTTAATGTCAATTGAGATTATTAATAAACCTACTATCAATTATAGAACTGAAGGATTTTGTTTTTTTATATGCAATGCTTGGGAATTATTACTTAAAGCATATTTAATTAATAAGGGAAAAGATATAAATGTAATAAATTATAAAGACGATTCTAATAGAACAATAGGCTTAGATGAATGTGTTGAAAAGGTTTTTACTAGTACAACTGATAAGACAAAAACAAATATTTCATTCATTAGAAATATTAGAAATAAGTCTACTCATTTAATTCTTCCTGAATTTGATTTTGTATTGGCTCCAGCTTTTCAAAGATGCTTAACTAACTACAATAAATTCTTTAAAAAGCATTTTCCAGATTATAATTTAAATGAAAAAGTTACTCCATATATAGCTTTAGTAAATCCTGGAGATAATCAAGATGTATCATCTTTAGTACTTAATCCAGCAAATTTAATATTATTTGATAAAATTAGAAATGAGATGGATACTGATGAAAGTTTAGTACAAACATTAAGGCTAGTATCAACAAAGAAAGAATCCGATGCTGATGTTAAATATACAGTTGTCAAAGAAGGTGGAGAAAATGCAAAATTTATAAATGTTCCAAAAGATATAGAGGTAACACATCCTTACACAACTCAAGAAGTTATTAAAAAAATATGTGAAACTATAGAAATAACATTGGGACCAAATCATGGATTTACATCTAATAAATTTCATGATATATGTAAGAGAAAAAATATTAAAAGTAGTCAAGATTATTGCTATCAATTTCCATATTCTAAAAATAATATTAAAAAGTATAGTGATTTAGCAATTGAATATATAAGTCAAGTTTACATTGATGAAAATAAAAAATAAAAAACAAAAAAATAAAAAAATGATGAATAATTTATATTAATATGATATAATACATTTGTAGATGGGATACTTGTGAAGGATTAACGATGTGTTGGCAATGCCAGTAAGCATATTTTATATGTGAGCATTCATCTCGCCTGGGGTATCCCATCTTTTTTTTATGTGATAAATATTACCGTGCTTTACAGAATAATGTAAAAGTGGTATAATCTTCTCATATTTGAAATGACGGAGAAAAAGGAGTAGTAATTTAACCTCTTGTCTTAGTGATGTTTCCGGTTGGTGAAAGGAAATGACAATGTTTTATGAATGAACCTTTGAGTCTTATCGTATATCTGCGTTAAAGATTTGAGTGCATAGAAATTCTATGAATTAAGGTGGTACCACAGATTTATATTCGTCCTTATTTTATAGAATTTCTTTTTTGTTTAAGTTAGGAGGAAAAAGTATGAAAGAATATATTACTAAAAAAATACTTGAAATTATCAATGTTAATGAAGAAAAAATAAAAATTGAAATACCACCAAAAGACGATATGGGTGATTATAGTATTCAATGTGCTAATTTAAGAAATGAAGAATATTCTAATCCAATTGAAATTGCTAATTTGATTAAAGAAAAGTTTGATGATGATGAAAATAATTTCTCTGATATTAAAGTAATGGGACCTTATATAAATTTTTATATAAATTATGATAAGTATAGTTCTAAAATAATAAATGAAATTGAATCAAATGATAATTATGGTTCCTTAAATCAAGGAAATAATGAATCATTATTAATTGAACATACATCAATTAATCCTAATGCAGAGCCACATATTGGAAGATGTAGAAATAGTTTAATTGGCGATTTCATGAGTAATTTATATGCATTTACTGGATATAAAGTTGAAAGACATTATTTTATTAATGATATTGGTTTAAAAATTGCACTACTTGTTATTGGTATTGAAAATTATGGGTTAAAAGATGATAGTTTTTCTGCTATTTTAGATACTTATGTAAAAATTAGTAATCAAACTAAAGAAGATGAAAAAGCAAATCGGAAAGCTTTTGATTATTTGAAAAAAGTTGAAAATGGCGATAAAGAAATGATTAGTAGATTTAAAGAAATAACTGATAAATGTGTTAATGGTCAATTAAAAATATTCGATGAATTAAATATTCACTTTGATGTATTTACTCATGAATCTGATTTTGTCTATAATAATTATTTAGAGGATATATTAAATAAGTTAGAGAAAACTGGTAAATTACATGAAGATGAATTTGGCAGATTATATGTAGATTTAACTGGATATAACATACCTACTAGATCACCTGTAATTGTTTTAACTCGTTCAAATAAAACATCTTTATATCCTATAAGAGATATAGCATATACAATTCATAAAATAGGATTAAATTCTAAAAATAATTTTGTTGTTTTAGGCGAAGATCAAGAAGTATACATGAAACAAATTAGTGCAGTATTAGATATTTTAGGTTATAAAGCCCCAGAACTTATTTGTTATTCATATGTTTTACTAGATGGAGATAAGATGTCAACATCAGCTGGAACTGTAGTTTTAGTTACTGATTTTATGAAAGCAGTAAGAGAAACATTAATAAAGGAATTTGAAACAAGAAATAGTGAAATATCAGAAGAAAAACTAAATATATTAGTTAATGCTTGTATTAAGTTTACAATGCTAAATGTATCTAAAAATAAAATAGTTAATTTCAACCTAGAAAACGCAACAAGTTTTACTGGTGAATCAGGTATGTATATTCTATATAGTCTTGTAAGAATTAATTCTATATTAAAGAATAATAAAATAGAATTAGCAGATGAAATTAAATTTAACAATGATATTGAAAAGAAGATTATAAAGGAGTTATCTTTATACTCTGATGTAATCGATGAATTATTAAAATCTAATGAACCAGCACATTTAACAAAATATATATTTAATATAGCAGGTTTATTCTCAAAATTTTATGAGCAAGTTAATATATCAAATGAAACCGATATTGTTTTAAAGTCATCAAGAATAAGATTATTAAATTGTATTACAAAAGTAATAACTAGTGCTTTAAAAATATTAGGAATCGAAACGATAGAAAAATTATAGGATAAATTATATTGTTAATCATTTAAGAGGTTAATAAAATGGATGAAATAATTGAATTAGATATTAAAAATTTTGAAAAGTGCAACAATATTTGGAATATGGAAAAGAATAAAGAACTAAAAGATAGATTTTATAGTGAATTACAAAATAAGAATAGAATTACTTTTGTTTATACTAAAAATGAAGAATATATAGCTGAAGTATCTATAGTTTTTAATAAAAATGATGAAGATTATACAATTCCAGGCAAACGTATATATATTTCTAGAATTATTGTAAAAAAAGATTTTAGAGGAAAAGGCTATGGTAAGAAACTTATGAACTATGCTATTGAATATGCTAAAAGTAAAGAATATAAAGAAATATCTTTAGGTGTAAATTTAGATAATTATATTGCTTTTAAATTATATGTTGATTTAGGTTTTACGAAAATTCAATACATAGGCGAGGATTCTGATGGAAAATATGTAAAATTAATTAAAAACTTATAATTAATAAATAATATTTTTAGTTTTATCGTTTTCATGGTATAATGATTATAGAATTAAATTGTTTATTTATTTGGTGTGATGTTTTCGGACTATCTTAACTATCGCACCATTATATAATTCAGGGAGGAAAAAATGACACTAGAAGAAAAAATTAATTTCATAAATGAAAATAAAAGTAAAAATTATTTATTTGTTTCACCTAGACATATTCAAGGTGGAGCAGTACTTGTAAATAGCTATGCAACATTTAATATGTACGATAAAATGAATGAAAATACAGAAAAATTTGCTGAAGAAGAAATAGTTAATTTAGTATCAAGTGCAAGTAATGATAATAGTGCTAGTATTGAGTTAGCGTTTAATTTAATATTTTGCGGGTCTTTTGAGGATGTAGATAAAAGTAATTGTAAAGGTTTCGATGATTTTTTACAAAAAAATAAAGATAAAATAGTTGCAATATATAGATATGTAAAGAATACTTACCAAAGAAACTTTTTTGTAGGATTTAGTCAAACTGAAACAGTTTATAATTATGGACATATTTATATTAATTTAGCTAAATTATTAGATTTATTTGAACAAAATGATATTAGTTATGAGATAGGTAATTCATATAATCCGTATACACAAAGAGATGAAAATATTACTAATTTTATCTTTACATATAGTAAGAATAAGAAATTGCAAAAAAATAAGAAAGATGGTATTAGAAATGATTAATAATTATACACAAGATGAGCTAAATAAAATACTTATTCAAAAAAATATAAATGATTTTTATATTGCTATTATTGAAAATAGGGGAGAAATGCTAACAGATGAAGAGTATAACGAAATAGTAAATAAAGATAAAACTGTTTTTGGAGATAATAAAGAAGAAGTTGAAAATTTAATAAATGATATAAAAACAAACAAACAATTAAAGAATTTTTTTCCAGATATAATGAAAGTATTATTTAGTGTTGCACAAGTAAGGCACTTAGCAATTCTTACAATGATTGGTGATGATACTTATAATATTGCAAATGGAAAATTTGAAGATTTGAAAAGAAACAAAGTTATTCGCTTTGATAATTTAACATCTCTTTATAGTAAAAATAATGCAAGAGTAAAACTTTTTACACCAGAAGAAGAACCACAACTAACACAAAATACTGTTTTAATAGATATAGATGATGAATCAATAATTTATAATTATGAAAAAGCATATATTCATCAAGAAGAAAGTGAAGATTTGACTTCTGAATTTTTAAAAAAATTTAAAGATGAACCTAAAACTTTAAAAAAGAATAAAACCTTTTAGTTTTTCTAAAAGGTTTTTATATATATAATTTTGGTTTTAATATTTTAGCTTTTATTTTTTTATCATCATTTATTTTTTTATTTATTGAGCTTTTAAATATTAATTCTGCTTTATCTAAATCTTGTTTCCAATAAATCATGTTAATTGCATCATCAATAACATTAAGCATAAGTGTAATATTTCCATTACATTTTTTTATTAAATATTTGTATATTTCATCCGTAATTAATTTTTCATCAATATATTTGCTATATTTATTTAAATAATTATTTGAATATGTAATTCTTTTTGATAAGATTTCTTTAGTAGTATTGTAGTAATTACTGTAATTACATTTTATTTTTTTAAATATACTATTATTATTATTATTTTCAACTCCTAAAATAACTTTTTCAAAAAGTGGAAAAAAACTACTTAGAACAGTTTGTGTATATTTACTTGCACCATTAGTATAATCAAAACTATCTATTTCTAACATTAGATTATTACAGTCTAATTGTTTTTTTATTTCTTTTACTATTTCCATAGATATATCTGTCGTATTTAAAAAGCTAGATATTTTTACATCGTTAAACATTACATTATTTCTATAATAATCCATTTCATCTGCATATTTATAAATTTCCTTTTCAAAATTTTTAAATTTGCTTTCATAAATAGATTCAAAGTTTTCTTTTATATATCTTAAAAGCTTAACACAAAAATTTATTTCATAGTAATGATTAAAAAATTCTTTACTATATAATTCATTTGGCTCTTTTTTTGCAAGATTTATAACAGAATCAAATCTTGTATAAATAACTTTATAATGTTTATTCAAACTTAGCTTTTTAACATATTTTAATGTAACAGTTTTACCACTGCCACTTTTTCCAATTAATAAAATATTTTTATCTTCACTATTTATAATCTTATTATTTAATTTATTAATAGGTGTTTTAACTAAATAGTTACTATCAATTAACTTATCTACATCGATATATTTCATAAACTCTTCCTCCTAATTCAATATATTAGCACATAATAATTGTATTTGTAAACAAAAATAATAATTATATGGTAAAATAAAAAGCAAGGAGAAGATTATGAAATATTATGCAAATAGTAGTAAGTCTAAGCCTTATTTTATTACAAATTATGAGGTTGATGATAATTCAATTATAGTCTATTATGCAAACAAAAAAACTGAGATTTTAAAATACGATAAAGAGAATGAAAAACAACTGTTAAAGGATATGAAAAGGCAAGTATTACAGTCTTATAATAATCAAAAAGAATATAGATATAATACGTTATTATATTTATTATGGAATGTGCTTACGCTTTATTGGCTTTTTTACAGTGCAAACTCAATTGTGAGTAAAAAAGAGATTGAATTATTATTATTAATATTTGGTATTATGCAACTTATCTGTTTTACTTATTTTAATAATAGATTAATTTCTAGTATTACTAGTTATAAAGATTTAAAGAAGAATAAAATGTTTATAGATAATGAAGAATTACTAAATAAAGAATATAATAATTATATGAGTGCAATAAGTAATTCAAAAATTAAAAATGAAATACCAGATAATATTATTAAATATGATATTAATAATATTGATAAAGTTAAATATAAAAGTTTGAAAAAGATGATAAAAAATGCTAAAAATATTTAGTCTTTTTTGTATAAAAATGTTATTTATGTAAATAATAATTTTAGGAGGATTAAATATGGAAGATAATGTTAATGCATTAGACGAAATAAATAAAGGTGCAACCATGGGAATGAATGCAATAGATGATATCTTAGATAAGATAGATAGTAAAGAATTTAAAGATATGATATCTAAACAGTATGATGATTATAAGAGAATATCAGAACATATAAATGAAATATATGATAATTATAATGATGATAAAGAGCCACATGAAACAACTCTTATGAATAAGATTATGACTAATATGAGCATTGAAATGAAAACTCTAACAGATAAAAGTGATTCAAAAATAGCTGAATTACTCCTTCAAGGAACTAACATGGGAATTATAGAAGGAAGAAGAATATTAAATAATAAAAAGCTAGATGAAGAAGTATCAAATATTTTAAGAGATTATGTTACTATGCAAGAAAAGTGTGTAGAAAAATTAAAGGATTATTTATAAAACCTGATAGAAATTTTATCAGGTTTAATTTTTGTTTAAAAAAACTTAATTATTAGTTTTTTTTTGAATAAATTATATTTTAACTATAACACAATATGAAAAGGGTTACATTTAAGATTAATGTGCATTATAATTAGTTCAAGTTAATAAAAATATAGAGTAGGGAGTATATATGAAAAAGAAAGGCTTTACTTTAATCGAGTTAATTGGGGTGTTAGTAATACTAGCAATTATAGCTTTAATTGTAACACCACTCATAATGTCTATAATTAGAAAAGCTAAAGATAGTGCGAGAAAAAGAAGTATTGATGCATATGGTAGAAGTGTAGAGTTAGCAATTACTTCATACCTACTTGATACAGGAAAAATTCCAACAAATGAACAACTACCTTATCTACAAATAGAATATAGTGGTTCTAATGTAGTATGCAATGTTATGGCTATGAAAGAAAATGGTGGACTATACTTGTCTGAATGTAAAGTAAATAATGTAGATGTAAAAGATTCATCTACTGAGGATGGTTGGTATCACTATGGTACTAGAGATTTAACTAATGAAGAGTATGTAGATATGTATGGCGATGCCTTAAAGACTGCATCACTTGCATACTTCAATACAAATGGTAATCCAGTATTTGATTATACATCATTAACATTAGATTATGCTGGTAAACCCGTAACATGTGATGTTACAGTTAATTATAATGGAACTATTTACATGACTAAATGTAAAGTAAACAACATAGATGTAACAAGTGAAACAGACGATGGCTATTATCATTATGGTGAATTAGCTAAGACAGCGGTTCAAGAATTGTTAGCAAAAGCAAATGATATATCTATAACTAATTACACAGATGGTGATATAAAAGAAATTTATACATTTAATCATCCAGCTACAGAACAAACTTCTGCACTTACAGATTATAGATATATAGGGGATAATCCATATAACTATGTAATATTTAATAATGAGTTATGGAGAATAATTGGCGTATTTACAGTAGAAGATGAAAATGGAAATACTGAACAAAAAATTAAGATAGTAAGAAATGAAAGACTATCAAATGGTATGCAATGGGATTCAAATAATTCAAATGAATGGACTACTTCAACATTAAATACATATTTAAATGGAGATTATTATAATGGATTAGATAAAACAAGTAAGGTTATGATTACTGATAGTAGGTATTATTTAGGTGGAGGTGCAGCTAATAATACAACTCATTATGGAACGGCAAAAGATATATATTTGTGGGAGAGAGGAATAACGGTATATAGTGGAAGAAGTATAAACTGGAGCGGAAAAATCGCTTTAATGTACCCAAGTGACTATAGCTATACCTATGCATTAGGAGTAGATAATGTTTGTTATACAGATATAAGAATTTGTCAAGCTGATACAGAGGGAACACCAACGAACGGTTGGATATATAATATCAGTTATAATGCTAATCAATGGTTATTATCGCCGGGTTCTAGTCGTGGTAATGGCGCTTTTAGTGTAAATGGTACAGTTTTTGTTTTTAATGACCTTGTGAACTATTCTACTAGCGTACACCCAACCCTATACCTATCATCGTCTGTAAAAATAACATCTGGAACAGGTAAGAGTGATGATCCTTATAATCTTAGTTTATAAGCAACAAATTAGTTGCTTTTTTAGTTTAAATTAAAGTATATTTGCACATGTTAAGGTTAGTGATTAGAATTTGCGGTATATAACGTAAAAATTGTTTTGGAAAGTTGTATAGCAAATTGTCGGAAAGTTGTATAGCAAATATATTGAAAATTATATATTAATATGATATTATTAGTTTAGAGGTGATATATATGAGTTTAAGAAAAGATGATTACAAAGAAAGATTAATTGATGAAAAGATTGCTAGATATTTAAGAATTTTTGGTGCGGTTTCTGTTGAAGGACCAAAATGGTGTGGGAAAACATGGACTTCACTTAATCATGCAAATAGTGCAACTTATATGACAGATAAAAATTCTAGAGAGTTAGCTAAAATTGATCCTAAGTATATATTTACAGAAGATAGGCCAGAACTTATTGATGAGTGGCAACTTGTTCCAAGTATTTGGGATGCTGTACGTAATGAATGTGATAGTGATCATGATAAAGGGAAATTTATATTAACGGGTTCAACATCATTATCTAAGAGTGATAAAGAAACTGAGGTCTTTCATTCTGGAACTGGAAGAATTGCGAGTATGAAAATGTATCCTATGAGTTTGTATGAATCTGGTGATTCTTCTGGAGATATTTCAATTAGTGATATGACTTCTGATAAAGTGAATTGTAAATATTTAAAGAAAGTTGAACTTGAGGATTTAGCAAAATTAATTATTAGAGGTGGTTTTCCAGAAAATATTAGTATAAGTGATGAAGATATTGGTGTAATTCCAGATAGATACTTAGAATCAGTAATAACAAAGGATATTCATGAAAGAAAAGATAAAAAAAGAGATTTAATTAAAATGAGAATGCTTATAAGGTCTTTATCTAGATGTGAATCATCGACTGCAAGTATAGATACAATTATAAAAGATATTATTGATGATTCATCGAGTGATAATAAAATTGAAAATAGAGCTACTGTAAATGATTATTTAGGAGTTTTGGATAGTTTATATTTGTTAAATAATATTGAAGCATTTAGTACTAATTATCGGTCTTCAAAAAGAATTGGTAAAACTGCAAAAAGACATTTAGTAGATCCATCTTTAGCATGTGCAAGTCTTGGTTTAACAGTTGATAAATTGATTAAAGATTTAAATACTTTTGGTCTAATGTTTGAGTCATTAGTTACTAGAGATTTAACTGTGTATATGGATTATTTGGATGGACACTTGTATCATTTTAGAGATAATACTAGTGGTGATGAAGTAGATGCTATATTAGAATTTAAGGATGGAAGCTATGGTGCTGCTGAAATCAAATTAAGTGAACAAGGTTTAGAAGATGCTAAGAAAAGTTTATTAAATTTTTATAACAATGTAGAGAAGAAACCTTTATTTATGTGTATTATTGTGGGACATTATGAAGCAATTGTTAAAGATCCTAATACTGGAATATATATATTACCAATAACTGCTTTAAAACCATAGTTTTAAGCAACAAAGTAGTTGCTTTTTTAGTTTAAATTAAAGTATAATTTTATTGGTGGTAACATGATTATAGTATGTGATAATTATAAAAAAGATGAGTTATTAAATAAGAGTAATAAACTTAGTAATGTAAAATATATGAGTAAGAGAGAGTTTATTCATAAGTTTTATTTTGATTATGATAAACGTACTATATATGAGTTATGTAAAAAGTATTGTTTTAACTATGAAAATAGTAAAATGTATTTAGATAATATTTATTATATAGAAGATAAATATTATGGAGTAGAGAAGTTAGATAAACTAGTTAGTATAAAGAAGTATTTAGATAGTAATAATTTACTTATATATGATAAATTATTTAAAGATTATCTTAAGAATAATGAAGTAGTATTTGATTCAATAGAGTTAGATAAGTTTGATAATATCATGATTAAAGAGTTAGAAAGTATTACTAGTGTTAGAATTATAGAAAAAGAATATAATCATTATAATCATGATATAATAGAGTTTAAAACAATGGATGAAGAAGTAGAATATGTAGCTATTAAGATATGTGAACTCATTGATAATGGTGTAAGTATTAATGATATTAAGATTAGTGGAATTAATGAAGATTATAATAATTCTATAAAAAGAATATTTGATATGTATAATCTAAAGATTAGAGATAGTGTTAGTCTATATTCTACAAATACTGTTAGGATGTTTATAGATAATTTTAATAGTGATATTAATAAGACTATAGATATACTTAAGAGTAATAAGTGTGATAATGATACTATAGATAAAATAATAGATATAGTTAATTCTTATAATTTTGTTAGTGATTATAATCTTGTAAAAGATATGATTATTAGTGAGTTAAAGAGTTTAAATAAAGAAATTCATTATGATAATGAAATAGAAGTGATTGATATTATGAATAATAATATTAAAGATGAGTATGTATTTTATTTAAATTATAATCAAGAGTCCATTCCTAAGATACATAATGATGATGATTATATTACTGATAATATTAGAGATCTAACTAAGCTAGATAAATTAGAGATACTAAATAAAAAAGAAAGAGTTAATATTAAGAATAGTTTAGAAAATTTTAAAAATCTAACTATTACTTATAAGTTAAAGAGTCCTTTTTCATCTTTTAATGTAGCTAATGTACTTGATTGTAATGTTATTAAGGGAATAATACCAACAAGTAAGAATTATTCATCTATTAGTAATAAAGTTAATTTATCTATTTATTATGATGATTTTATTAAATATAATAATATATCACCTAATATGTCATTATTTAGTAAACATTATAAAATTAATTATAAGTCTTTTAATAATGATTATAATGGTATAAATAAAGAAGATTTATATAGTTATTTAGATAATAAATTAACACTATCATATACAAGTATGAATGATTATTACAAGTGTTCTTTTAAATATTATTTAAAGTATATATTAAAAATTGATAAATTGCGTGATATTACAACAAGGCATATTGGTTCTATATTTCATTATGTACTTGAAAAATGTATTGAAAATTCTAATCCTGATATAAATAGTATTATTGATGAGTATATTATAGTTAATAAAATAGAAATGAGTTATAAAGAGAAGTTCTTTTTAAATAAATTAAGTGAAGAGTTACCATTTTTATTAGAGACTTTACAAAAACAAAATGATTATATAAAATTAAAAAAAAGATTGTATGAGGAAAAGATAAAAGTGGAGTACAAAGATAAAATTAATATTACTTTTGTAGGGGTTATAGATAAGATATTATATGATGATGATATCTATGCTTTAATAGATTATAAAACAGGTAATGATTCAATTGATTTATCATTAAATTATTATGGAATTAATATGCAACTTGCGATATATCTATTTTTAGCTAGTAAAAGATTTGATAATGCAAAGTTTGCAGGATTTTATTTGCAATATATCTTAAATAAGGCATCTAAAGGTGAAGACGTTACAAAAAAAGAAGCAAAATTAAAATTATATGGATATAGTAATAGTAAGTATATATCATGTTTTGATAATACATATGAAAATAGTAGTTTGATTAAATCATTAAAGGTAAAAAATGATGGCGAATTTTATTCAACAAGTAAAGTATTAAGTGACGATGAGGTAAATAGTTTAATAAGCCTTGCAGAAAGTAAAATAAAAGAATGTATTGATAAAGTTCAAAATTGTTCTTTTGATATTAATCCTAAGAATATTGATGGTAAGAATGTAAGCTGTGAATTTTGTACTTATAATGATATTTGTTTTAAAAATAATAAAAATATCTTATATTTAAATAAAGTAGATAATTTTTTATGATTATCTACTTTATTTTTCTTTCTAATTTATTGAATAATCCTAATACTTTTTCTGCTTTATGATAATTTTCATATCCAAGATTATAATTACTTACAAAGTTCATTTTAGTAATTAAATCTAATTGAGTTTTATTATTTTCATATAATAAATAAATGTTATTGTATGTTTTATCTGTTTTAAAAATATTATCTAATTTACAATAGGGATTGTTTTTTAATCTATTTATTAAATATAATTTATAATTATTTAAAGTATTTATTTCTGAATTTATTTTATCTATTTCATAACTAAATTTTAATTCTTTATTTAGTCTTTCTATTTGACCATCTATTAATCCAATAATAGGAGCATAAAAATTGTAATATGATTTTTCCATATATCCATATTTAAAACATTTAGATTTAAATCTTTTGGCTTTTAAAAGTTTTTTTTTCAATTTCATTGAATCTTTTTTTAATTTTTTTAAATTAATATATGATATAACTATATGCATATATATATTGTTCATACTACCACCATGTACATTATAAAGTATAAAAAAATGGCTTGTCAACTCAAATTGACAAATTTAAAATAAAGTGATAATATAGCTCTTGCAAAAAAGGGAGGTTTGCTATGTTTAAGAAGAAACATAAGGATTTTAGTGATGATACACAGGAAAAATTAAAAATGAATTATTACAGTTTAATTAGAAATGAAATTAGTAATAAAAACAAAAATAAAGAAGTAGTTAGTCTATGTAATAGACAGTTAATAGATATCGAAAGAGCGCTTAATGATATTATTGATAGAATAAAAGCTATAATAGCTGATTTAAAATCATATGATGCTAGAATAAGAGAAGTAGATGGTAAACTTGTAATTATTGAAGATGATTATAATGAAGCATCTAAGGATAGAAAAAAGTTATCTTATGATTTATCTAATAGTATTATTAATGAAGATGAATTTTTAGATAAAAGCTTAAAAATAGATGGTTTTTTAAAGAGAAATAAGATAGCTCGTAAGAAAAATATAGATATTTTGTGTAGTCTTAATGCCAAGAGAGAAGTACTTGAAGGAGAGTATAAAGCTTTAATTAATAAAAAAAGAGAATTAGTTGAAAAGAGAGAGAATACACAAAGAAATAAGAAAATTGCAATTAAAAATATAAAAAATTGTGATGCTAATATTGGTATATTAACTGATGTTACAAATAAAGTAGATGAGTATGCATTTAATAATGTTACTGTTGTATCGGAAAAGGATGTTACTCCAAAACTAAAATCTATGAAAAAGATTAAATAAAAAAATAGGTGTTTAATAACACTTATTTTTTTATGCAGTATAATAAATTAAAATAGATAAAGCGCACGCAACAATTACTAAAATAATGTATTTCATCATATACTTTAACATATTATATCAACCTCAATTCAAAATCTTGATAAAATCTGTGTTTAGGATCAATTCTATCATAAAATAAAATTCCATTTAAATGATCAATTTCGTGCTGAAATGCTATAGATAGTTCATCACGGGCTCTTATCATAATTTTATTACCATCTAGATCATATCCTTCGATTCTAACTCTTGCATATCTTTTTACGTGTCCCTCTATTTCTCTATTTACACTAAGACACCCTTCACCGGCTTCTGCAGCAATCATTTCGCTAGAATAACTTATTATTTTAGGATTTACAACAACATAATTATCAAATTTACCTTCATCTATTTCATGAACAATTACTATGATTCTTTCATTAATTCCAAGTTGTGGAAATGCAAGCCCCATACCTGGTCTTAAGTTATATTTTTCAGATAATTCTTCTATTTGACTGTATGTTAATTCATCAATAATTTGTTTTACTAAGTCTTTATATTTTTTACTAATTGGAAATTTTGCATCAACGCTTACTTTGCGTAGCGACTTCTCTTTTTCATCCAATATATTTAATTTCTTAAACATAAAACCACCGGAAATATTATAACATACAATTATAAAAAATGAAAATTAATTTTTTTATTAAAAATAGTGTTTGTTGATTTATTCAACAACACTATTTATTATGATTTTTCTAATTATTAAAGTTATTTCCGCCCCAAGTACGAGCACCAATAACAATTACTAAAAGAATAAATAATACTAAGATTATAGCTGCTCCATAACCTGTAGAGTATCCTCCTTGATTACAACAACCATATCCTGGTGCTCCACCATAACCTTGGTATCCACCATAGTAATACATATAATACCTCCTATCTATTCAATATATTGTATTACATAATTATTAATTTGCTCATAAAAAATACCTATTTTGTTTTGTTGTCAAAAAAAATAATATATGATAAAATTATAATAGGTGGTAAAATGAGAAGAGCGCTTAAAGATATGGATAAAGTTATATTGTTTATTACTATTTTACTCAGTTTGTATGGTCTTTTTAATATTGTTACTGCATCAAGTAGAGAGGCTGTTATTCATTTGGATAAGTCATTATATTACTATTTTTATAGGCATTTAGCTATTCTTATTATATCGTTTGTTGCAAGTGTAATAGTAATTAATATTCCTTTAAAACGGTATTATAATTTTATACCAATTTTATTTTTTGGAATACTATTTTTAAATGCTTTTTTAATAGTTCAAGGTGGAACTACTAGGGGAGCATCAAACTGGATTCAGCTTGGCTTTTTTAATTTGCAGCCTAGTGAACTTGCAAAACCGATTATGATAGTTACATTTTCGTTTATGCTTGAGAAGTTTAACAAAGTTTTAGTTAGTAATAAAGTAAGTCATTTAAAATATCTAATTATTTTATTATTAATAGGTATTCCATTAATAATACTTGTATGTTTACAAAAGGATTTAGGAACGGCAGCAATTTTAGCAGTTATTTATTTTATAATGTTTTTAACTAGTCCGATTACATCAAATGATAAGTTTAAAACAATTGCTATTGGTATTATTTTAATGTTTATAGGAATTCTTGGATTATTTATTGTTAAAGGAAATCCTCTTACTAAAGCTCAGTTATCAAGGTTTGATTTCCGTAATCCTTGCGCTAATTATTCTACAACTGGTTATCAGATTTGTAATGCATTTATAGCAATTAATAAAGGTAATGTATTTGGACTTGGAATAGGAAAGAGTACACAAAAATATTCTTATATACCAGAGCCACATACTGATATGGTATTTTCTATCATATCGGAGGAGAATGGTCTTATAGGAGGAAGTATTATATTTTTATGTTATGTTATACTTATATATAGAATACTTAGACTTTCTAGAATAACTGATTCTATAAAAAATAAGTATACTTGTATTGGAGTTACAACATATATATTTATGCATATTGCAATCAATTTAGGAGGATTATTTGGTCTTATTCCTCTAACTGGTGTACCACTACCATTTTTATCATATGGAGGTAGTTTTACATTATCACTACTTATATCTATTGCTATAGTCCAAAGGGTAAGTATTGAAACTAGAAAGTAAGTTATAATATGTATTTTAAGAAGGTGGATTATTTACTTATTAATGAATTAAGCAATGATATGAAAGAAATATTAGATAATGAATTAAAATGTGGTAATAAGATTAAAGAAATATATAAGGGTAGATTTACAAATACACCTGATGATTCAATATTTGTATTTTTAGAGTATCCATTTAAAGCAGAAATAAAAAATGATTTAGGAAATGTAGCTTATAGAAATATAAATGATAGACATTATTGGAAAGCTGAGTATTATGATACAGTTAATAATCAAACTATAGCTTGTCCATTTGAACAATAGTTTAAGGAGATGATTGTAATGGTTGAAATGTTTAAGGCTTGTGATTTTAATAATAAGACAGATTATAATATTAACGAGGTTAATGGGATAAAACTTTCAAAAGATTATTTAGAATTTATGAGCAAAAACAATTGATGAGAAAGAACTATTGGCAAAAATATTTATGGCTGTTTTTATAATTTAGAGGAACTAGTAGATGTAAATGATATAGAAGAAAAATATGGATTGCAATTTGATTGGCGCTAAAATAGTATTATAAATGATAAAAGGAGAAACAAAATATGAATATTGAATATCTTAATAAATTAAATGAAATAGAAAATATATATGATGCTGAGATTACAGAAGATGAAAAGGTAGTATTTACATCTAAATTAAAAACGTTTGGTACAGAAAAACAACAAAATCTTGGTATAGATGCAAAACTAACTATGACTAATAAAAACATTTTTATAGATAATGGTGCTGTTACTTTTAAAATAAATATTTTAGATGACATTGTTGACTGTAGAAAAGAAGAAAATAAGTTCTTATTTATAAAGAATACTTATTTTAGAATTAATTTAAATAAAGTAGTAGTATTAAATGAAGGTAAAATAAAATTTAATGGTTATGTACTTTATTTTGATAAAATGGCTACTTGTCAATTTGAAGAAATAATTAATAATTTATTTATGCATTAGTAGTATATTAATTGGGAGGCTAAATGAATAAAGTAATACTTAAAATAAAAGAAATAATTAATAACGGTATAAACCAATATCTTCCTAATGTAAAAAATAAAGATTTAGAAGATAATGGTGCAATATACTATATGAATGGTAACAATGGTACTGAATTTGATTGGCATGTAAATCAGAAGTTATCTAATTTTATGGTGTTTTATAATGATAAAGATAATTTAGGAGCAGTGAAATTAATTATTCATAGTGACCGTAATATATATTTATATATTTATGATGAAAGAGGTAAACATCTTTTTAAAGAAATAAAAGACACTATTGATGACAATTCTGATGAATTATTTAAATTAGCTATAGCACTTAAAAATGAAGCAGATGATAAACGCATATTTGATGGCGACATATCAAAAATAAATACAGATATTGAAGTAACTAATGAAATGATTTCTGAATTTAAAAGTCACGCATCTTATTACGATAATATAAAGAAACGTAAAGAGTTATTAAATAAGATGGCATATGTATCAAAAAAAATTATTAATGATAACTATAAGATTGGTTATATGCATAGAGAAAAACCATTAAATAATGAAGATAGTGGATGGTCGTTTGTTGCAGGTGATGAATCTGATGATTATATAAACAATCGTGATAACATTGCTTTAATAAGATTATATGATGTTATTTTATTAGAACCTAGTATTGAAGAGTATTTAGAATATGCCATTGGAACAACGCTGGTTAGGACATCTAGTAAAGTGTTTGAAATAGATAATAAGGATAAAGAAATATTTGTTGAGAGGTGGAACGACTAATTATGAACTTTGAAAAATTAAGGGAAGAGATTAACAATTTAAATATTGAAACACAAGAAGAATTAAAAAATATAGTTGTTAATATTGATATTAGACCTGAAAATATTGATTTATGGATAGATGATATTTTTAGTGATAAAATAGATGGTCTTGATTTTGAAAAGTTACCATATTTAATTGAAGAATTATATAAATCTGATGATAAATTTAAGTTTATGTTATGTTGTATGTTAATTGAATCTACTTGTGAATATTTACCATTTCTACCTAATTTAGAAGAGTATCCTCTGTTTAAAGAAAAATTTAAAACATTAAAACACACATTAATAACAGTATATGAACATGTTGACAATGGTATTGCTAATTGCATGGCACTTATTATTCTAAATAATGATCCTGAGTTTAAAATGTTTAATGATGATGAGAAAGATAATATTGCTAATAATACAGTTAGAAAATTAACAGATATTATTAATTATATAAAGAATAATGAAGTAATAGATGATTCAGTTTATAGGGATTTAGAAATAATTATAGATTTATCAATATATTTGGATGATAAAAAAATAGATGAACTAATTAAAGAATTATCGAAATTTAATTTAAATTTTGAATGCAAACTGTTTATTGTGAAATACAAATTAATTAATAATTTAGTTGTTAATTCAAATGAAATAGATGAACTTTTAAAAAGTGAAAAAAACTTATATAAAGTGATTTCTATATTTGAAAATGCTAATGTACTTAATAAAATATCCCTTGATAAAATAACACAGGAAGATATTGCAAAATCACAAATGATTGATTGGCTTATGTATCCAACTGAATTAGGAAATAAACCAGATAATATAGAACTTATTGATAAATTAGAGTATGATGGGCTTATCTATTATATTTACAAGTTTAAAAGTAATAGTTTTAGAGTTAAAGAGTATATGTTAGGTGTATCAGGGGGATATGAAAAGGATAAAATTACTTCTAGAAATAGCGGTAATACATTTAGTGAATTTGAAGAGGTAAAGGATGATTATAAAAGTCAAGCAATAAAACTTATTGAAATAATTAATAATCATTGGAAAAATAGAAACAATTGAATAAGATTGGAGAAATATTAATGTGGGAATATTTGATAAATTTAAAAAAGATAAAAATAATAAGGAAGTAAAAGAAAATAATATGTTAGGTTGGGATGCAATTACTGAAGAGTGTGAAAGAAAATATAAAGGGCAAAATCCACAACACTTTGGAACATTAATAAAGTGGAATTTTGGTGGTAATGACCCATTAGATGGAATAAGTGTTTATGATGGTGGTGATTACTTTCATTTTGTAACATATGGTCTTTCTGAGTTATATGAAAAAGAAAGTGAAAATAAAGATATAAGTGGTTATGGTATGGAATTTACTTTTAAACTTAAGAAAGACAATTATGAAAATGAAGAAGCTGAGTTAAAATGCATTTGTAATATTTTGCAATCAATTGCAAGACTTACTTTTACAAAAGGAGAAATATTTAAGCCTTATGAGTTTTTATACACTGGGCAAACTCAAGGAATTGATGCAAAAATGAAGTCTAATATCACAGGCTTTATAACAATACCAGATACTGTTTTTAATCCAATAGATACTCCAAATGGTAAATTAATATTTGTAGAATTTATAGGAGTTACAAATGATGAATTATTAGCTGTAAAGGATAAAAATATTGATGTTAAATCACTATATGAGAAAATTGGTAGTGATGTAACAAGTTATAATAGACAGTCAGTGTTTTAGGAGGAATAGTTAATATGAAAACTGATTTATTTTTTGAAGATATTAAAAATAGAGATAATATATTTATAATCGAAAATGTAGACAATAAAGTAAAAGAAGATTTTGAGAAGAAATATTCACAATATAAAGACAAATTCTTTTATGAACAATTTATAAGATGTGGTGGAATAGTAGTAGATAATTGGATTAGATTGTATGGATGTGGAGAGTTAAATGTTACTTTAAAAAATGATAACTATAATAGTTCAAAAAGTGTTGATATATTAATTGGAGAAGATATATTAGGTGGTTTATTTGGATTAAAAGATGATTATGTATATTATTTTGCTCCAGATACTAATGAGTGGGAGAATTTAGAAGTATATTATACACAATTTATAGATTGGTTAATTAATAAAATAGATGATGTTAGTAAATTTTATGAATTATATAGATGGAATAATTGGAAAGAAGATTGTAAGAGTTTAAAACTAACAGAAGGATATCATTTTTATCCATTATTACAATCAACTTGTGATATAGAAAAAAGAGATAGAAAAATAGTTCCAATAGATGAATTAATAAGATTTAACATAAACTTTAAATCAATGCAGAATAGATAAATGTTTATGTTAATAGTGTAAAAAGGAAGGGAGAGTTGTTTATGAGTTATGATGAAACTAATTTGCCTAGAAAAGTAGTTAAATATTTAGATGAGATAAATAGTGATAAGAATTTAAAAGATGCTTTTTACTATTGTGATGTTGATATTTATGATGTTAATGAAATTATCAAATTTCAAGAAGATCAACTATGGTTTGAAGATATGTGTGGACCAGGAGAGCCAAATTATGATATTAAACCATTTGCCAGAGATGCATCTGGTGGATTGTGGGTAGTTCTGAATAATGAAAAAATTGGTTATATAGGAACTGAAGGAGAATGTGGTATAGTAGCTAGAAATATTGATGAATTCATGAATGTTGTATCTACTTTAAAAAGTGGTTTTATTAGCGAACTTAGTGATGAAAAAAGTTTTTATAAAATATTTGAAGAACAGAATAAAGAGTATAAAAGTTCAGGAGTACTTAGTAGTTTTATAGAAAAAAATTGCTTTGAAAAAGATCCAAGTAAAATATATCATATTTTAAAACTTGGTATGACAGCAAAACCTTTTTTTCTGATTAAAGGAAAAGAAGGATATTTGGATTCATACTCCTTATTTGGTTTAGATGATGGACAAAAATCATTAGAAAAATTTATTAAAGATTATTGTAATTA
>CAMKQS010000017.1 GCA_946414975.1 uncultured Caryophanales bacterium
TCTAGTACGAGTTTATAAAACTATTGTAAAATTTATATACGACTTTATTAGTATTTACAAGCCATATTTTTCTTTCACTATCTTCTCTTAAATATGTTTCATAAATAGAACTATACTTAGTTATTTTCTCATGATTTAGTAATTCTTTTGCAATTATAGCCATGTCATAGGCAGATGAATAATGATTTTCTGTATCAAGTCCATGACAATTTTCAAAGTTTGTATCGTTTAATCCTAATTCTCTTGCTTTTTTATTCATTAATTTAACAAATTCTTCTTCTGTTCCAGCAACAAATTCTGCCATAGCTACTACTGCATCTATCGCTGTTGTTAAAAAGCAGTAAAAAATCATTTAAATTTAAGTCACTATCATTGTGACTGAGTATATTTAGTTTAAAATGTAACATTACTTTATGAATGTTATTCTCTTCTTGTAATCTTTCAACATATATGGTATCTATTATACTTCCAAATATTCTAAATACTGATTCATCATCTTCTAAAATTACACTTTTTATTTTTTTATAAAAATTATCTATACTATCCTTATAATCATCTTCTTTTGAAATTGATAAATAATCGTTCTTTTTCTTTTTTAAAATATTTAAATCAGAATTATATTTTTCTCTTCCAATATTATATTCTTCTGAATCTATTTCTTTTCTAGCTCTCATGTTAATTAGTTCTATTTTAGCACTCTTAATATCTTCTATTTTTTTATCTATGTCATTTACCTCTTTAGTATATTCATTTTTTATTTTTGTTTCACTTATTAAATCATATATTTCTTTTATAATTTCCCTTTCTTTATTTAAGAAAATACTCGCCATTTTTTTAAATATATCTGATAATTCTTCATAGTGAATAATTGGAGTATTACAACCATTTACTTTTTCTTTACCATATTTTCTATAATTAGAACAGCCCCAATATTTACTTATCACTCCTGTTCTTTTATTTTTATAACCACCTTTTATAAAAGTTGCTCCATCATGATAACATTTAATCTTACCAGATAAGGCATACCTCATATCTGTTCTTGTATGTGTTTTGTGTTTGTGAGAATTTTTATTTAATATTTCATTACACTTATCCCACAATTCTTCCGATACAATCGGTGGACAAGTTTCATTATCTTTATAAACTATCCATTCTTCAGGTTTAAATCTAATTCTTTTTTTAGAATGATAATCAACTGTAGTTTCTTTATGAGCACAAAAATAACCTTTATATTTTGGATTTCTAATTATTCTTCCAATGACAGTTCCTGCAAGTGGTTTATTAGTTTTACTTTTTAAATTATATTTATCAAATAAGTAATGTCCTAATTTAGATGTTCCCATATGTTCTTTACTATATTCATTAAATATAAGTCTAATTAACTCTGCCTCTTCTTCTACTATTTCTAACTTACCTTTATTTTTTTTATAACCATAAAAATTATCATTACCAGGAACTACTCCTTTTTCTATACTTCTTTTATATCCAAATCTAATTCTTTCCGATAGTTTTCTTATTTCATCTTGAGCAATAGATGACATAATAGTTAAACGAAGTTCTGAGTCTGAATCAAATGTGTTTATATTATCATTTAAGAAGAATACACCTACATTATTAGCTAACAATTCTTGTGTGTATTTTATACTATCAACAGTATTTCTTGAAAATCTTGATATTTCTTTTGTTAATATTAAATTAAACTTGCCGTCTTTAGCGTCATTAACCATTTTAAGAAAATTATCACGTTTATTTACACTAGTACCTGATATACCTTCATCTACATAACCAGGAACAGATGTCCAATTATCTTGTCCTTTTATATAATTTTCAAAATACATAACTTGATTTTCTAATGAATTTAATTGCTCTTCATGATCAGTTGATACACGAGCATAAAATGTAACACGAAGTGGTAAATCAACAAGTTTTTTACCAGTAGCTAAAATATTTCTAATTTGATACAGATTCATAAATTTTAATACCTCCTTCTAAACTGGAATTTTAACTATTATATTTTTTAGATCTTTATCTTTTTCTTGTAATTCTTTTAATTTATTAATATCTTCATCTAGCTTTTTAATAATATTACTTGTATTTGTAAAATCAATTAAACCTTTGCCACAAAGTTCATTCAGTAACTTTTTTTGTATCATTTTTTTTGCAATTAGAGTTTCAGGATTATTATCCAAGTTTTATCCACCTCATTTAAACTTATTAGAATAAATGAAAAAAAGAACTCATAACTCCGAGTTCTACAAATTAATCTCATTTTTATATTTTAATACTTATATAAATGTTCTCCTAAATAATTGATTATAAATCACCTTTATAAAAATATATTTTCATTGCATTTTCAGAATATTTTGGTTTTGATACATCTACATTCAGAGTTTTTCCAATATAGTAAATGATAAATTGAGAAGCTATTAATAAATCAAATTCAGCTAAAATTCCATCATAATTACTTTCTATTATAATATTATTATTTCCTAGATATTTTAATAATTCTTGTTCATACTTTGTTGTTGATTTTTGTTTAAAATATATAGAAAATGTATTGTTTAAATTTTCATAATTGATAAACCTTCCATGTGAAAAATTCTTTTTTTCATGGATAATACAATTAAATATACCAGATTCAATAATTTTGCTTTCTAAATCATAACAAGCCGTATCGGTATAGTCACCACGAAATAAATTTAACACTTTATGTTCTCTCATCTTTGTTATCATATTTTTATTTATCATATTTGCTATTTTTTCATTCCAATTATTAATTGATTCTTTAATAAAATTTTCAACATCAACATTGCAATTAGTCTTTTCAAGATAATGTCTTAAGAATATTGCTGCTGGAGCAACTGCACCTTCAAATGACAAAAAACCACGTTCTTTACCTTTATTAGATGACGTTCTATAACTCAAAATATTTTTCTTTAAAGTTCCTGTTTTTAAAACAATATTTTGTAATTCTCCTTTAGTAACAATATATATATTTTTCTTATTAAAATCTTTAACACTTGTAATAATATCATTTGTTGTGCCAGAATATGAAAATAATATTACTTTATCTATATTATTATTATTTCTATATAAGACATCTCTTGGGTACATTGAATATGTATTGCATCCATATAACAAATTTATAATTTTAGCAGAAAAATATGCTCCAGCATATGAACCACCAGTTCCAATAAATAAACAATTATTACTTTCACTAAAAGCAATATCCTCAATTTTACTACTTGCTGAGGAATTAACTGCATTAATAATTCTTGTTTCAAGATTGTTAATATTTATATTACAACGTTTGATTTTTTTTCTTTCGTTATATATAAAATTATCACAAGTACATTCATTATCTATCTTTTTAACTTTAAATAATGCATTAATATGTCCCCTTGCTCCCATTTTAGAAACAACTTTAGCTGTTAGTTTGTTTGAGTTTTCATACCATTTTTCAAACATATCCTGATTATAAATAAAATTATTTTTTATACAATCTCTTATTATGCTAGAGATAAACGCATCACCAGCACCAGTTGAATCTATAACATTACCTTTTCTTTTTAATTTGAAATTGTACTCTTTTCCCTCACTAACAAAAGTTGCACCTTTTTCACCACGCGTAATAGTCATAAAATTTGGTTTTAATATATCATAGAGTTTTGCATCGCTATTTAAATTGAAACGCTTTATTAGATATTTTGATACTCTCTCATTAAAATTAACAATTTCAAATTTATTACTTAATTTATCTATTATTTCTTTATCAGATAAGTTTTCTAATTCAAAATATTGTCCTAAATCAATAATTTTTTTATTGTTTGTGATATCAATTAATATTTGATTTTTATCATTTAAATTATCAAATATTAAAATATCATCATCATTAATATTTTTCATAATATTATCTGTATTAATTAAACTATTCTCATACCACTTTTTATTATTACAAACAGGGCATCTTTTTTTTGAAGTAAATGATATTTTATCTTCATTATCAAAGTATGATACATGAAAGCATCTTGTTCTCACATCATCTAAAATTATAATATTATTTACATCAACATCTAATTTTTCAAGACTTTTAATTGCTATTTCACCTTGTATATCATTTCCACATGTACCAAACACTGCGGTATTAATACCCATTTTTGCTAAATTAGCAATGATATTGTGAGAAGTCATTCCACCATTTATTCCTAAAAATTTTTCGTTTTTATAATAATAATCTGATACTAGATCACCTATACTAACTACTCTCATTTTGCTATACTCCTTCTATATTCTTATCTAACCATTCATAAATATAATTATCTTTAAATGCATGTGAGGTTAAAAAATGATTATCATTCTTTATTACTTTTAGTTCAATATTATTTGCACCCATACTAACTAATTTATTATATATGCTTGTACTTTCACTAACATCTACAACATCATCCTTATCTCCATGATATATTAAAATAGGTTTGTTCTTAATGAGCTGTAAATTTTGTTCAATCGGTAGCATTATGCCACCTGATACTGAAATGATTCCTTTAAATAGTTGCGGGCGTTGAATTAAATAATTCCAAGCTCCATATGCACCCATACTTGATCCTAAAATAAAAATATTTTTTTTATCAAATTTAAAATTCTTATATTCTTTATTTATTACTTTTTCAACATCTCTTAAATGATAATCCCAAAAATTATCACTATGACATTGTGGTGCAATTACTATATGTGGAATTTCGAGTCTATTCATATATTTAGGTAACGCATATTTTTCAATATCAATAAGTTTATTTCCTCGTTCACCTATTCCATGCAAATAAACTAATACAGGCATATTTTCTTTAATAATGCTAGGATAATAAACATAATATTTAAAAAATGTATTATTACTTGTAATCTTTTTACTTTCTTTTAGCATATGACATCTCCTCTATATATAAATTAATATCAATTTTGAAAATAATATTTTGCAAATCATTTATTAACATTGCCATATGATATCCATCTTGAAATGCATGATTTACTAATAATGAAAAATCGATAAAATATTCCCCATTTAATTCATAGTATTTTCCCCAACATATTTTAGGTTTACTTGACTTTTCTGAATAATCTATAGCATCTTTAAAATTATTAAATCTAATCCAAGGCAAACAAGTTACTTGAATTTTGTTCATATTTTCAAGATTTGGTATTTTATAATATTCAACATTATATTCTGCATCCTCTTTAGCCTCGCTGAAATCTTGTATAAATTTTAAATAGTTAGAGTCATATTTGACATATCTGGTAAAATTCAATTCATTATCACTATTTAATACTGTTGCAGTTGCTGCAATAGTTTCATATTTACAAACACAAATACTATTATTTTCATCTTTTCCATAGCCATATTTATAAGCACTTATTTTATCCATTGCCATTAGTATAAAATATAACATAGTTCCGTAAAAAAATTATTAGTAGCTTTTGATAAATTAACTAAATTAGTAATATTTAATGTTGTTGTAACTCCTGTGTATGGATCACCATAATTGCTAAAAGTTTTATATGCTTTTTGCCTAGACCATGTATCTATATTAATTATTTCTCTCATCTTCCAATACTCCTTCTATATTCTCCTACTTCGCTTTTCTCTTTATAATCATGATTCTTTATTAAACACTCTACTATCTTTTTTCTGTTTAAATCAAATACACCTAAAGAGTCTGTATAATCTGTTTCTCCTTTTTCAGTTTTCCAATTATTATCTTTCCAGCTATATGGACTACTAAAACATAATCCATATATGTAATTAAAGAACAAATTATAATCAACTGCCGATGGATTGTCTAAAAACATTTGATCAATTCTATTAATACTAGGATACCTAACAATACAAATATTATTAACATTAATATTACAATCATATAATGAGTTAATTGCTATTTGTAATGTTTTCCCTGTTAAAACATTATCATCAAACAAGTCTACATTTGAGTTTTCAAAAATTTCAGAATTTATTAAACCACTAAAATCTTTAATATTAAATTTTCGTAAATCTAATAATTGCTTGTTCTTATATCCAGATACTTCTTTATTAAATTTTAAAATTAATAATTTTTCAATTCTATTTTGATCAACTATTTTAGCCAGTATTGGAAGTTCTATCCCACCATAACTTAAGCCACATGCATTTGCAAATTTATTGTTATCACACTTTTCTTTATATAAAGATACAGCAATATAGTTTTCTGCAAAGTTATCTATTTCTCTATATGCCCTATAATTCTTAGAATAATCTTTTTCATCTTCTTTTTCTAATTCCTGTGTCATATTATTAAGTAATACTTTTCTTGTATTATTTGTTATTTCTATAGTTTTTTCTTTATCAACAAAATATTGGTTTTCAAAACATATTCTACTCATTAATCTCTCAATTTCCATAATGGTATTATATAATTTATTGTTATGATTTTCACCATCTAAAGAAATATCTAATAAAATATTTTTATCAAAGTAGTTAGATACCAAATAATGATTAATTAAAACTAGTAAAACATTTCTGCAATTATCCAAAATTCCTAATAATAGTTTTTTATTAACTTGATTATTCAAGTTTTCAGTAGATAGAATAGCATTTGTAGAATCATTCAAAAACTTTTCATTATTTTTATACCAGTTTATTACATCTTCCTTAGAAGTAATATCTTTTCTATTAACACTTATCCTGTTTGATATAAAATAATAATAAGTTTTTGATCCTCTAAGAAGATAATTATTATTATCTCTTAATGAATACATTAATGATTCATTTTCTGAAGATAACCAAAATTCTTTTAAAGGACTATTTTGTAATAATTCCATCTCATACATAGGAATAATTATACTTCCACTTTCTTTATCAAATAAATCATCAATTCCATTACAATTATTAAAATTGCTACTTATAAAATTATTATATTTTTTTAAAAGTGATTGTCTCCCTGATACAATATTACTTTCAACTTCCGCAAGATTATATTTATAGGTATCTTTATCCGCTTTTTCCAATGATACAGTAGGTAAAATCTTAGCACTTTTTACCAATTGTAGTGTTGCTTCTACTCCTTTTAAAACATTTCCATAATCATCAAAGATTGGAAAACATGAATCATAAGAACCACTTATTTTATCAACACTATAACCTTGATTACAGTTTAACATTGCATAGTCGTTACCACGTGAATCTCCACAATCTCCAATTCTAATCATAGAGTTTTGAGGAACACCAATTATTTTTTCTGTTCTTTCAATTGCTTTATCTTTAGTTGCAGTTCCTATCTGAATCACACAATTATTTTTGTATACACCCCTTGTTAAATGAATATTATTTAGGCCATTGTTTATTACATATTTATCTATATTATCAAATATTAAATTAATTATTTCATCATCATGTGTGTTAAATACCATTCTTACATTCAAAATCCTTTTTGTTTCCGCATCTATTGAATAAGTTATATTAAAATAGGTACTATTATCCAATTTATCTTTAATTTCTTTAATCATTTGGTCTACTATTAGTAACTGATTTAATTCTTCTTCTGTTGTTATATAAACATTTTCACCTAAAAATTCTTCTTGTGAAATTACGTTACTATAGAATAATCTTGCGCCATCATTAGTCAAAACATATATTCTTTTCATATCACTATCAGTAATACTTTCACTAATTTTAATACGTAGATAAATATCACGTTTAAAATCTTCTAATCCAGTTTCACCGCGGCCTGTTATAAACACAATCGGAATTTTCCTTGCTAACAAATCAATGATCATATCTATCGCTCTATCATCTATATTTTTAGAGCCTTCAGTAGTTAATGTACCATCTATGTCAAAACATACCGCATTATATTTTTGCTCTAGTGATTTAAGATAATTTTCAAACAAAATATTTCTTTCCATTGTATCTATCTCTTTATCAAAAATTCTAAACTTTTTACTTTTTCATCGTTATCATTATCAATTGTTGAATCAAAAATTAAACCTCTTCCTCCATTTTCAATCCATCTCTTAATATTCTTTTTAGAATCATCAATTAATAATTGATGATTTGGAATTACTACTTGATGTTTTTTTACACCAGGCGGAACGAAAATAACTGGACAAAGAATCTTTAAATCTTCTCTCAATACTTCAGTTTTTACTTTCATTTCTTGAAGCGTGTGAATTTTTGTTAAAATTGTTATATTCTTTTTTAAACTTTCAAGTTTTTTTATTATTTCAACAGAGTTATTAATTGACTTAGCTTCTTTTAAGATATATTCCCATTCTTCTGGATGTAAATTTGTATATTCAAAATATGCATCAAATTCACTTTCATTTTTATGATCATGTAGTCCTAAATTATATTTTCTTTCTAACATTCTTTCTTCAGAATCTAATATTACCCCATCAAAGTCGATAAATGTATAATCATTTGTCATAACCACATTCCCCCTTAGTTACATTATAACATATAAAATTGAAATATTTCGTCTTTTTTATTTAACATTTACAATTCTTTTTAATTCAAAATGCCTTATGTCGTTTCTTAGTTCACAAAATGCTGTAACATAGTAATTATCCTTATACTTAAACAGATGGAGCGGATGAATTACTCTTTTTGATTGGCCACCATCAATATCATTATAAATTATCTCTATTTTATCATTTTTATTTATTGCATTTTCAATCAACTTTTCTATTTCGCCTGGTGTACTTATATTTATATTTGCAATATACTTACTTGTTTCATCATAAATAGAATACATTTTTTTTGATTTATCTAAAAGTTCTTTAAATTTATCTAAATATTTAAAATCATCGTTTAATAACAAATTATATATATTTTCTAACAATTGAATATCATACTTGTTAATACTAGTATAATTCTTAATTTTATCTATCATAAAGTATCCACCATTTGGCCCTTTAAATGATTCAATAGCAATTCCATTAGCACAAATTTCATTTTTATAATAACGTATCATTCTCTCAGTTACGCCTATTTTTTCTGATAACTCTTTTAATGTATAAATGTTTCCTGTATTTAATAAATCTATCATATACATCATATTTGATAATTTACCCATAGTATCGCCTCAATTATCAAATATTATATCATAAAAAGCAACAAATAAAGCCAATAAATGGCTTTATATATAAAACTTACAATAATACTCTACATAATACGATTTTGAAGTACTTATATTTGCTCTTCTCCTTTTAAAACTTATGACTTCCTTATAGCTACAACAGCATCATTTCCTGATGCAATTGCAATTCCTTTTATTAGATCTTCAACACTCATCTCTTCTCCTTCTTCAAGAAGAATTTGTGATCCACCCATACTAGATGCATTTTTTGATATACTAACTTTGTCGGTCATTTTTATTTTACCACTATCTATTTTTTCCATTATAAGTAAAAGACTCATCATTTTAGTCATACTAGCTGGCGCAATACGTTCATGAGAATTCTTATCATATAGAATTCTTCCTGTTGATTGTTCTAATGTTACCGCGCTTTTAGCATTTGTTGCTAAAGCAGTTTCATTTGATACGGTTTCTGATGCATAAATATAAATTGGTATTAAAAATAGTATTAAACTAATAATTATTTTTTTCATATTCACCTCTATTAAAATTTACGTTATAGAACAAAAAAAAGAACATTTTTCTTAAGTCCTTTTATTTTAATATTAAATTTTCTGTATTAATATCATCTTTAGTAATAGTAATTAAATCTTTCTTATTTTTCTTATCTTTTACTCTAGATGCATGGCTTACAATTGTTTTTTCATAAATATTTCTTATAAATCTTGCATTTCCAAAATTCTTCATGTTTCTATTATCATCAACAATAGTTTTCAAATATTCTATTGCGCTATCTTCTACTTTAAATCCACTTTTTTTAGCCATATTTTCAAATATTTGTATTAGTTCTATAGTAGTATAATCATCAAATTCTAACGTATAACCAATTCTTGATGTTATTCCTGAATTTGAATTTAGAAAATCTTGCATTTCTTTTGTATAACCTGCAAATATAACAACAAGTTTATCTCTATAGTTTTCCATAGCTTGAATTAATGTAGCAATTGCCTCATCGTTATAAGAATTACTAGAATTAGATGCAAGAGTATATGCTTCATCAATAAATAATACTCCATTTAAACTTTTTTCAATTACTGATGCAACTTTTGGTGCAGTTTGTCCAACATACTCGGCAACTAAATCTTTAGATGATACTTCAATTAACTTATTTTCTTTTATATATTTTAAATTATATAAAATATTTGCAATCATTCTAGCTATTGTAGTTTTACCTGTACCAGGATTACCTAAAAATACCATATGTAAATTAATATTACTAATTTTTAATTCATTTTCCGTTTTACTCTTTAATCTCATTAAATCGACTAAATCATGTAATACTTTTTTTACTTTATCTAATCCAACTAATTCATCTAGTTCTTTAAATATTTCATCATTAGATAATTCTTCTTTTATACTAGGTAATTCATTATGAAATGAAATATATCTTATAATTTCTTTTTCGTATTCATAATAATCACTATTTTTATCATAAGTTTTATTAATATAATCAAGTAGTGCTACTTTTAAATCGTCATTAACATCAATACTATTTATAATATCATTATATATATCTTGATTATCAGGATTTACTGAATCAATATTAAATTTAAAATACTTATTTTTAAAGTTTTCATATCCTAAAAAGAAATTAGTAATTTCTAAATCATTTCCTACAACAGTAATAATGCTTTTATTATCTTGATCAAAATGATTCTCTAACTCATAAAACATTTTTTTATGAGTTTTATCATCTTCTAAGTTTATTCCAGATAAGTCTTTAAAATTTATTAAACCATAATTTAGAAAGTTAATATTTTTATCTATTTTATAAAGTGAATAATCAATTTTTTCTTTTTTATCTATATATGAATATTTAACTGCAGCATTATAAATAATATCTATAATATCATTAGATAATTTATCACTATTAGAGTTAATAATTAATCTTAATGGTATATAAATATCAACCTCATTATTATTATACTTTTTCATATAATCAATTATCTTTTTGATAATGTTTTTTGCATCATCACTTATATATAACTTATCAATTTCAAAACTTAAGGAAGAAACTTCCTTAAGCTCAATTTCATTACTACTATCTTCAATGCTTTTATCTGTACTAAAAAAATCGTTATATATATCTTTTAAATAGTCCGTTTTATCCATTATTATGCCTTACTTTCAACATGTATTTCTAACATTTTTTCTTTTAATTCTTTTTCTATTTCTTCTAGAGTCTTTTCAGCTTCTGCACGCTTAATTCTTCCATCTTTATGAATTTCAATAACTTTATCTAAAGTTTCTATTAAGTTCTGATTAGTTTTTTGTAATGTTTCTATATCTACAATTGCTCTTTCAGACTCTTTAGCTATATCGATTGATCCTTGTTTTAATGTTTCACTATTTTTAACAAGCATTTCATTAGTTAATTTTGATACTTCTTGTTGATGTTTTAAAGCCTGTTTTGCATCATTAATTCCAAGAGCAAGAACCATTTGATTTTTCCAAAGTGGAATTGTATTAGTGATTGAACTTTGAATTTTTTCAACTAATTCTGCTTCATTATTTTGAAGTAATCTTATTTGTGGAGCCATTTGAATTGAAATAATTCTTGTTGTTTTAAGATCATAGATTTTCTTTTCAAATCTAGTAATTAGATTTTCCATATCATTTACTTTTTGCACATCTAACTGATCTTTAGATTTTTCTGCTTTTGCTTTTAATTCAGGTAAAACTTTATTTCTTAATTCTTCTATTTTTTTATCACCTGCAATTATATAAAGAGATATTTCTTTAAAGTATTCTAAGTTCTTTTCATACATTGTATCAAAAATATTAATATCCTTTAGCATTAATATTTTATCTTTTTCTAATTTTCCTTCAATAGTATCAATATTTTTTTCTATCTTACTATATTTGGCAATTATATAATCAATCTCTTTTTTTGCCCCACTAAATAATTTAGCAAAAAATCCTTTTTTCTTAGATCCTGCAATATCTGTATCAAATGATTTAATTTGACTTACTAAATCAGCTAATAAATCACCAACGTCTCCTGCATTTTTAGTTTTAACATCTTCTAATATACTATCAGAAAATTTTGATATTTTATCTTGTGCAGCAGCTCCAAATTGTAAAATTTGAGTTGCATCATTAATATCTATTTTACTATTAAAATCATCTACTGCTTTCTTTTCTTCTTTTGTAAGCATATCATAATTAAGTGTTTGTTCTATTTTATTTTCACTTACATCTTCACTTATTATTTCTTTAACACTTTCTTCATCCATTGCTTTTTCTACTTTTAATTCTAATCCGTTCATTTTAATTCCTTCTTTCTATTTTCTATACTTTCATTATTTAGTTTTACTGTTCTTAATATTTTCTAATTCTAAAATACAATTTTTATTATATTCACCAATCAACTCTTTTAACGGTTCCAATCCAATTTCATCGATTAATTGAGATATTAGAGGATTATCAATTAATTTTTCCATATTAGAATATTCAATATAGTATAACAATTCTTCTTTTAATTCATCCGAAATTCCAACACTATTTATAATAAATAACAATAAATCCTTTTCACGATTCAATGATTTAGTATACATTTCATTAGCATCTTTATAATATATATCAGAATAGCAATGAGGTTCTATAGAAATATTATTTTCTTTTGCATAATCATATATAAAATCATTCATTTTTCCTTCTTCAGTTTTTATTCTTAATTCTCTACCATATTTATCCATTTCACAAATATAATTAGATTCTAAATAACCATGCTCTGATATTTCAAATGCATTATAACCAAGTTGGTGTAATATGTTTTGGACAGCAATTTTCTCATCACCATCAAAAACAATAACCTTGTATCCTTTTAAATTTTCTAAAAGTTCAAGATTCGATTTATTGCTATCAAAATACTCTTGTGAAATTAATATTATACATTCATTTGATAATTTCATATCATCGCTAAAATATGTATCTTCAACTCTTAGTCCTTCTATACTTTTATCATGAATATGATACATTAATGGTTCTAAAATGATAAATGGCCTATTATCAAAATTCCCATAAAGATGAGAACTAACTAATCCATTAATAGTAAAATGTATTGTACTTCTATAAAATTCTTTATAAATATCATATTGATCAAGTTCTTTAAAATAATTTGCTTTCTCTGCTTCATTCATATTATCAGGATATTTTTTACGTATCCTTTTAACTATCTCATTTTTAAAAATAGTTATTCTTTCAAGTGTTTGTGTCATAGCATTTCTATTAGTTTGAACAATATGATTCTTCGGAAAAATATCTGTAGTTCTAACTAATATGCAATCTTCTAAAGTATAATTCTTTTTTTGATTTGAAGCATCAGTTTTCTCTGGCACTTTATAATATGTAATATCTAAATTCATATAATTCTACTTTTCTCCATCCTTAATTAATATAATAAACTTTTTTATATTTACTTCAAATAATCTATTAACTTATTATAAGTATCCATTTTTAAACTTGTAACAGTACTATTAATACTTTTTGGTATTCCTATACCAATCTTTTTTACATCATAATTTCCACCAGTAATACCTGTTCTAAATCCATATTTATTAAATGCAATCTCTTGGATTTCTTTATCATCAAATGCCTTATATAATTTATTACCTTTATCTGTAAATACCGCAAAACAATGTGAATTCCATATTGTTGGTGTTGGATATAATACTCTAATTTCATCTTTTACTTGATTAAATGCATCTGGGGATGAATTAGCAAAATCAATCATGCTTTTCTCATAATCAACAATCATAGGTTCTCCACCCATACCAGTTTTTAAATATCTCTCAAAAAGGTCAGCAGGTGTATTATTCATATATCCAGATTTTGTATAAAATTCTTTTAACTTAGGTAAATTTGCATCTATATTTTCATCTGTCACTTGTCCACCGGAAAGTATAGATAACAATAGTCCATAATAAGTAGCTCCCGGAGATGATGATACTGGATCTGTTGAAGCAATATTTATTGTACCATATAAATTTTCAAGACCAATATCAGACCATTTTTTACCTTCTAATATATAATCAATTAATTTATTCATATCAGTAATATAATATACTCCATCAGTCTCAGTTACAATATTTTCATTAATAAGTGCATCAACAACACTAGCCCAACTATATATAACTATTGGCGTATTAAGTGTAAGTCCACCTGATGTTACTGTATATCTATCTGCTTCATTTAATTCTTTATTAGGCGATAGTTTATAATAATCATAAAATCTTTGATCAGATGTAAATAAAGCATCATATTTCGAAACATTATCATTAAATACAGAATATTCTTTACCATTTGTAATATCATTTACAATACTACTATTACCAAGACCAATTGATTCTCTAATTAATGGTTTTTGTATTGTTTTACCATTGCTCCAAGTATCAAATACTGGATTTACATGATATTTTTTATTAATTATTTCAATAACCTTTTCATCTGATAAAAAATCTTCTTTTCCTCCACCAGTTGCAACAAAAACTGTATCTAACTTTTTATTAGCATCACTTTTTATATTAATATTTTTTATAACAATAATACTAATAATTAATACAACAAATATTCCAATACCTATAAATAAATTTTTATTTTTCATTAGATTCACCTGCTTTCATAATCAAATTATCTGATGTAATACCATCTGCTTTAAGCATCATATCATATATTTTCATATCTGACGATGCATCTAGGATATCTTTTTGATATAAAGATGCTAATATTGTATTAAATGCATCAGTTGTATTTTTTATCATTTCATTTGCTTTCTTAATAAATGTTTTTCCATCACTAGAAATTAAATTTTGATTCTCAATTTCATCATATCTATTTACAATTTTAAGAAGTACTGGTAAGTAATAATCAAAGAAATTTTTAATATTATCTGCTTTTTTAGGATTTTTTTCTACTTCATTTATTATTTTATCTACAGTACTATTTATTTCTTTTAATTCATCTCTTAATTTTCCATCTTCTATTTTAGGTATCAAAAGAGCAATCTGTTTATTTTCCTTTCTTGCAACTACTATTTTTTCATATAAACTAACATTTGTATCTTTAAGAGTTTTTTTAGGTTTAAAACTTGAAAATACAAGTTCACTTGCACCAAATGCAGCTGCACCAATTATAATTGATGGAGCTAGTGGTGTTGCAAGGGCAAGATAAGGAACTGCAAAAAATGCGCTACCTAATGCGGCAGATACTAATTCTTTTCCCTTCATTAATTATAACTCCTAACTTCTTTAAATGCTTCTTTTAAACCAGATTTTCCATCAAATACTTTTCCATTTGTAAGTTTAGAAACATTATTAAGCTCATAGTAACTAGCTGAACCAAATGTGATACTATAAATTGGAACAGTTGATTTGTTTTTCTTATAATAGTTATATAAATCATTGTAACTTCCTACATTAGATTGGCCATCTGTCATAAGAATAACTGTTTTAGTATACTCGTTACTATCATCTGATGATAAAATTTTCAATGCCTCAATACTTGTATCATATATATTAGTAGCACCTGTTGCTTCCAAATTGTTAATAATTTCGATTACTTCATCTGTTTCACTACCATATTTAGTATCATATGTTTCATAAGAATCATTAAATGTAATAATTGTTATTTTATCATTAGATGAAAACTGTAATTTATCACGACTAGCTGTATCATAATCTAATATATAATTCATCGCATCTTTTAATGAATTAAGTCCACTTCCATACATGCTACCAGATATATCTAAACAAAATACAACGTGGGTTGGCTTCCTTAATTTTTCAATATATAAATTAAGAGCCTCCGTCATTACTTTTTTACTAGGATACTTCATATCTTTTAGATATTTTGATGTATCAATTCCCCATTCAGGATTAAACACCTTTTTATCAGTATCTTCTTTAACTCCACCATACCAAGAACGATATCCCATTTTTTCCATCTTAGATATCATTTCATCGCTTCTTAAATAATTCTGTAATGATTTAAATAATTCTTTATTTTCTACATCATTAGAATCATTATTAATATAAGCAAATGGCATATCATTAATTGCAACACCATCTTTAGGATATATTAAATAAAGTGGTTCATTACCTTTTTTCTCTCTTTCTTTATTAATATTTATAAGAGTACTTTCATAATTAATCATGGCATTATAATCACCATTTTCATACATCTTAACTAAATAATCTTCATCACCAGAAACTCTTTCAACACCCTTAAATAAATCCTTTAAATCTCCCTTTAAATCTTCATTATCAAGCATTTCAGAAGTTAATACCTCAGGACTTCCAGCAAGACTATTTAAAAAACTCAAATACGTTGTTGCACCAGTATTAGTTTTTGTAACAGATGCCATAACATATTTTAACTTATTATCTCTAACTGCATCTAATATATCTTTATTGTATACATCTTTATCTACAAAACCTAACTCCATAGCTTTACTTTTCTCAAGAGCCATAACAACTGGATCAATTACTATAGATTTACTATCTGTAGTTAAATATGTATTATCAAGCATATATAACCAAATAGAATTAGATATCCATACAGCATCATACTTACTACTATCCTCATTTAAAATATCAACAATCTCTAAATCACCATAATAATCAATATCTACATTAAATCCCTCATTTTTAGCAAACTTTTTAATATCATCACTCATGCTTTTAGTAGATGTCGATGCAATTATTTTAAATGTTTTTTCACTATTAAATATATTATCTACACTACAACTTGTAAATATTAATAAGAATGTCATAAAAAATATTAAACTAATAAATTTTAATATACTCTTATTTTTCATCATTTCACCTTCTATCTATTAATTATGATATCATAAATATATTGTTATTACAAGAAAAAAAGCATCTGCTTCTTACAGAAAAAAAAAGCATCTGCTTCTTACAAAAAATTTTTTTAAAATATATTTTTATATTTTGCCTTAATTTTTTCAATTTTATATTCTTCTGAATAATCTCTTGATTCCATCATCTTAATAAAATCATCATATGTATTTTGATAAATAGCATCTAACTGTTTTTTTAACTCTACTCTAGCATCAAAATATTCTAAATTAGTACAATAATTTTTTGGATTTAAATGATATTCTAAATAGAATTCTAACTCATCAGCAGTTACTAAAGTTTTACCATCTAAATATAAAAATGCTGGTATATCTATATTATTTTTTCTCTTTGGAAATGCAATTTTTCTAAAATTAGGATAAGGTAATAATTCTCTTGTAATTAGTTCTCTATATCTTGATGCAAAACTAGAATCTACTCTTGAATGATAAAAAAGAATTTCTTTAGCCGGTTTAAAGCTAGCATGAGATAAAATATATGACATTTCATCATTAGTAATATCTAAATAATTATCTTTATTTTTATAAATGTTATCATTATCTCCTACTACACCTTTTTCATAATGATTATGATTATTATCAACGTCTATTTGATATATTGTGCCTTTATAAATATCATCTATTTTTTCATTAAAAATTGCATCCGTAATTGCTTTTTTTTGTTCTTCTTCTGTCTCTGTAACTTGTATTTTTTTGTTTCTTCTCATAATATTTCTCCTTAAAAATACTTTTTATATTTTTCTTTTAATCTTTTCATTTTGTATTCTTCTGAATAATCACGTGATTCCATAAATTTAAAATAATCTTCTTCTGCTTTTTTATAAATACTTACAAGTTTTTTTCTAATTCACTTCTAGCATCAAAATATTCAGAATTAACCTTATAATTTTTAGGATTAAGATTATATTCCATATATTCTTCTAAGTCTTTAGATTTTGCTCTTGTTCCAGAACGAATATAATACATAATATCATATTCATCAATATAGCATTCATTATCATAGAAAAAAACAGGAATAATAGTATCATTACTAACTATTTTATTAAACATTTTATATGAAGAATTAGAGTGAATAATTACAGATGGTAATTCGCATCTAGTAATAAGCTCTCTTACTGCTTCATAACGCCCACCATTAGAAAATTTTGATTTATAATATATTACATCTTTAACTTTTTTAAAACTTGCACCTTCTAAAATTTCATTTATATTTGAATCTTTAAATATACTATTATTATCACCATCTTTATTACCAGTAAAATGAATATGATTATCATCTAAATCTATTTGATATATTGCTCCTTTATATATATCATCTATCTCTTCACTATATATTTTTTCTAAATTCTTTTTTTATCTTTTAAGTTCACCTTTACTCAAATTTTTTATATCTTTCATAACCCTCCTAAAATAAACTTTTATATTTTTCTTTTAATTTATTCATTTTATATTCTTCTGAATAATCACATTTATTCATAAGAAGAATATAATCATCAATTGCTTTTTTATATAAATCATCAATTAATTTATTAATATTAGTTTTAGCATCATTAATATATTCACTATCTCCAACATATTTATTTATATATTTTTCTATAGTTTCTGAAAGTGCATCATCATTATATAATGTATCATAATACACAAAAAATGGTATAATTGTTCCATCTTCAAGAGTATATGCATCATAAATTTTATCAATATCAGTACATGTCGGTAATACTCTTCTAGTTATAAACTCTCTTATACAAAAATTTCTATTATAAGGAACAACTTTAGATTCATAGCACAAAACATCCATAACAGGTTTAAAATTACCATATTTTAATATATCACTTATATCATAATTTTTGTATACCATATCACATTTTGTACTAATAGTTAAATAGCCATTTTTATAATGCCTCTCCCCATTTAAATCAATTTGATATAATTTAAGTTTATATAGATTCTTTATTTTTTCTTTATCAATTTTCAATTCAATTTTTCTTTGTTTTTTATCATTCATATAATCACCCTAAATACTTTTTATATTTTTGCTTTACTCTTTCTATTTTATATTCTTCCGAGTAATCTCTTGATTCCATTAATTTAAAATAGTCTAAAGATGCTTGCTCGTATATATTATTTAACTGTCTTTTAAGCTCTACTCTTGGATCAAAAAATTCTATATTTTCATTGTAACTATTGGAATTTAAATGATATTCCATATAATCTTCTATCTCTTTTGCTGTTGCCTCATGTTCCCATGATACAGTTGATCCAGCGCCTCTACTATTTGGTGTAAATACAAATTTATTATTAAAGATAAAAACAGGTATTTTCTTATCATTTTTTATTATTGGATCACACAATTCCATATCTTTGTGTTGATGATTAATAACAAACGGTAATTTTTCTCTTGTAATTATTTCCCTTATACAAAAACTACATGTCTCACTACATTCAATTTCAGAGTCATAAAACAATACTTCTTTAACAGATTTAAAACTACCTTTTTTTAAAACTGTTATTAGTTTATCATCTTTAAACAAAGTATCATTATCCCCTTTAATACCATCAATAAAACTGTCTTGTTTGTTATCTAAATCTATTTGATAAATAAAACCTATAAATATTTTTTTTATTTTCTCATTATATATTTCATTAATAATATGATTTTGTTCTTTTACTTCTTCTAATTTTTCTTTTTGGTGCTCTAATTTTAATTTTTCTTCTTCTAATTGCATTAATTTTTTCTTTCTTCTCATTAATATCCCCCCAAAACTAGGGATTATTATATAAAATTTATTGATTATTGTCAAAAAAAATTATGCATTTTCTTCATGCATAATATCATGTCTTAATCTTTTAGTGTACACAAGTTTTTTTATTATATCAGGTTTAATATTCAATTCTTTAATTTCATCTAAAGTATGCCAAGAATTTATACTACTGCTTTTATCCAATGTTTTAAAATTATCTTTATTTTTAAGATTATAACTATTATTTATTTTATAGATAAATAAATATTCATGGTATCTTACATCATTAAATATAAAGAAATTTTCTAATATATCGATTAAATTTATATCTTTATCATTAACTACCATACCAAGTTCTTCATTAAGTTCTCTTTTAAGTGCGCATAAACTATCTTCCATATATTTTACTCTACCACCAGGTAATGAATAAAAATCAACATTATCGCACGTTTGTAACAAAACTTTATCACTATCCATAATTAATCCTGCAACTCTAACATTTAATTTAGCATTTGCATCACTATTCATAATCGAAATATCCAAATTAACCACCTCAAAGATAATATAACACATTTAATAAAAAAGTGAATTATTGTCATCATATTTTAATAATTTATACTTATTTAATCAAAATCTAAAATATATATAATAAAAAATAGTATGATAATCACACTATTTCTATTTTATTTTCCACAAAATTTACTCTAATTTATTAAAGATTTAGGTATTGTTATAACTGGACGAACAGTACCACTTTCATTAGTTATATCAAAGCCAGATAATTCACCGTTGGGACCTATCCCCCACATATCAAATGTATACTCAAAATTTTGACAAGAAGTCCAGTACCAATAACTACTATTATATAACCATAAAGGAGTTAACTCAGTTGGCTTATAAATTGGCGTACCATCTTCGTAATAAAACTCATAGCCTAGATTAGCTAATAAAGCAACTTCATCATTAGAAATTAATCTTGCTTCAATTGCATCGGGTGCTTGTGCACTTTTCCACGCATCTACCACATATTTCACATCGGACTCTATATAATCTATTGCACATCTTGTGTTAACCCAATTATCAATTACATAACCACAAGTTTCACTTGAGTAATATGCCATACCTCCATAGTCATTTAAATTATATGCAGATTCTACCGAATAATCTGTATATCTATTTAAATGTCCTCCTCCATATTGATTTACTTCATCTACACTCAGTGGTTCTGCCTTTAGCAATGTAACAATTTGTTCTGATATATCAGAATCTTTTAAAACATAATAATTAACATTATTATATATTACTACGTCTCCGATTTTATATGATGAAGAAGCTGACTTCTTTTCTTTTTTTCCATAAGAATATCCATCAACATTTACTCCTCCCACACTACACCCAGATAAATATACAGTAGAATCACTATTTAAATTAACTGTAGAACACACTACTTTATTTCCTGTATATTCAATACTAAGCTCAGATACATCTTCAGGAAAATCTCCATTATCAAGTAAATAACTAACTATAGCAAGTTCAATACTTTTACCGTATTCATCAATGCTTTTTTTACTTGATGCATTTTTTACTTTCTTTATAATATTTGTAACTAGTTGTATTAAAACTAAAACTAGAATTGATGATATAACTGCTACCGAAATAAATTCAATTAATGTAAATCCTCTCTTTTTCATCAAACATTTCCCTTATAACTATTAAAACAATATATAAAGATAATTTTTAATAAAAAAGTACATATAAATGTACTTAATTAATTTCTAATTTTAATATTTTATAATCTTCTAGTAATTTATTATAGATAATTTCTCCTTCAACAGGAACATAATTAGCAGTTAAAACTAAATTATTAAATGTTCCATTTTCAATTTTCTTATATCCTTTACTAAATAAATTACTTGTATCTTTATCATAAATTACTTCTATTAAACTAAGTAGGCTATTATATGTTCTAGATGTTAATTGTTCTGGTTCTCCAAAATAAATATATTTCTTTCCATTTTCATCTATTTTATAAAATATTAAATTACCCTTTGATATCTGTGCGTAATCTTCACCTACTATTTTATCACGATACTCAGTAAAATCATTAATATCAATATAAACATCAGCCATACTACCTAATTCAAATTTTTTATCTACTCTAAATTTATATATATTATTTTCTTTATCAGAATATATCTCAATACCATTTCTTCTTATATTCATTTTACTATAATCTAGACTACCTAATATTGATGATACATATCCTTTATCATTACCATTTAACTGTCCTATACTATCTGCAACACTATATAATAATTTGCCTTTTAATAGTATATTTTTATCTTTTTTAGGTATTGTAAATGTTAATATATTATTAGATAAATTACCAACTAAGCTATCAGATTCAGTATCATTAGTAATATTAATCTTTAGAGTATCCTCTGTTGTTTTTATTTCCAAATTATAATACTTTGAAACAGATAAATAATTATCTTCGTTTTTAATATACTTATTTAATTTACTTAGCTTAAATGTTGAATGATTAAAATCAAATATAAGCATTACTAATAACACAGTAAATAAGAAACCTGAAAGTGTTGATGATAATATCAATATATTTCTTTTTAACTTTTGTCCCTTCACACTACCAACTCCTATTTTAATTATACTATAATTTTTTAAAAAATAATAGTATCATAAAACATATTTTAAAATAATATTATTAAGTATGAAAAAATATAGAATAATTAATAAGTTTAATGATATATCTTTACTTGTAAACAAAGATTATCATCTTCCTTTAACATATACTCCAGATAATTTAGAAAAAATCAATGATTTATATAGTGAAAACATTCAATATTTAAAACAGGAAGCTAGGATTAATTTTGAAAAAATGGCTAAAGATATAGAAAAATTAAACATGAAAATAATTGCTGTATCGACTTATCGTGATAGTAGCTATCAAGATAAATTATTTAAGAAGTATGTAAAAGATAAGGGATTAGAATATGCAAAAATGTGTAGTGCACAAGCGGGTGCATCTGAACATCAAACAGGTCTTGCAGTTGATATTGCAAATAATTCTTTAGATTATGATAATTTTGATAAAACTAAAGAATTTAATTGGGTATCTAAGAATTGTTATAAATATGGTTTTATTCTTAGATATCCTAAAGATAAAACTAATATAACTAAATATAAATATGAACCATGGCACTATAGATATGTAGGAGATATTGCTGAATATATTTATAAAAATAATTTAACTTTAGAAGAATATAAAAACTAATCGAAAGTTAATATATAACTTGTATCGATTAGTTTAAATAATATTTTATCTTCTATTTTATTATCAAGGATAATAGTTATCCAATGTTTTTTATTCATATGGTATCCTTTAAATATATTTATATTATCTATTATATTTTCTATTCTATCTGTTGGATGCTTAATATCAATAATCTCTATTATATCATCACTATCTATTCCAAGCTTCCTTTTAGTAATAGTCATAACTAATAAATACCACTTACCATTAGAATTTCTAGCTATAGCACAATCAGGAGTATCATTCCATAAATATTCTAGCTTTGCATTATACTTTTTATTAATATAATTAATTACTTTTTTTGTTTGTTTTTGTTTAAATATATCATCATCAAAACAATTATTAATAATATCATCGATAATATATTCATATTCTATTTTTATTTTGGATACAAATTCTCCACTTGCACTATCTATATCTACTAATATATATTCTAAATTATCATCAGATTCTATTACTTTAGATATTAAATTATTGTTACTATATATAACTTCAACATAGAATTTATTATCATTTATATACTTCTTATAGATATACTTATCATTTATTTTCTTAAATCCAAAATCTATTAATTTTTTATAATTTATTTTTTTTAACTTTAATTTATTTTTTAAATTTTTCATAAATAAATTATATAATATATTATTATTTTTATCAATTATATTTAATAATTAACATAAGTATGAGGAGGAGTTATTATATCTATTTCATCAGATACTTGAATAACATCTTTTTTTTCTTTTATCTTTAAAGTACCACTAACAGGATAAATATATACTCTACCTGTATCATCACCAATAGCCATTTTATTGTTATAATACATATAATCGTCACTAATATTATCTTTTTTCTCTATAACTGGTGTTATTTTATACTCTCCTATATCTTCTCCTTCTTCTCTTTTAAAAGTAATATTAAATTTATCCATTATATTATTAGGATTATTATTATGCATAACAATACTATATTTATATTCAGGATCATTATCTCCTTTATATTTTTCTAAATCATTAGCATATACATAAATAGCTGTATAAATCTCATGACGAATAGCCTTACTACTTTCATATTCACCTATTCCCTTTATACGTTCCCAAATAAATCCTGCACTACTCATACCTTTAGCAGTACTACTCCAATCATTTAAATCATCAACATTATCCCTTCTATTTTTTGTATAAGCATATTCTCTTATATAATCTACTCCCTCAACTAAATTACTATCGACAATTATTCCTACAGGACTTTCTACATCCTTATTCCAAGTATCAGATCCATCATACCATTTATAAAGTAAATTCTCACTACACTTACTATTTATATCAATTGCACTTACATAACCTAAAAAACTATAAAACATTACTACAAACAATATACTTGTAATTATTTTTTTCATATTATTCCTTTCTAATTATTCATTTTTTTAGCTACTATAAGTAAATACTTATTTTCATATTCTTTATAACTATCTAAATTAGAACATGTTTGTAATATTAGTATCTTATCCGATTCATTTAATAATACATCTGTTTTATACCATGATTTATCTTTAAGATTATTAATATGATTAAACCATTCTATATCATTTTTAAAATTAATCTTAGTATAAAACCAATCAGATGTCTCAATAAATACCGAAAATATTTCATATTTAATTACTTCATTTTCATAATTTAGATAAATATATTTATTATTTTCATAAAAATCTTCATTATAATATTTTTCTAAATTACTAAATGGCGCATTATATTTACTTGAATTATGACCATATATAATTATTTTTCTATCATCTTTATTTACTCTATAATCCATAAATGGACTACCTAGTTTATCAGTCTTTTTATATAAATTTTTATCCATATAATATTCATTATCTTTATTCTTTACAACTGGTGTAGATATTACATTTGGTATTGATATATAACCTACAATATCATCATTATTATATTCTAGTTTTAAAGAATTAATATCTTTATTATCATAATGACTAATATGCACTTTATCTTTTACTGAATTAGATATTTCTATTTTATCTACTTGAATATTATTTTCTTTTAATATATTAAAAGATATCACTACAAATAAAAATGAAAATATAAAGCCTAAACAAAATATTTTTTTATGTTTTATAATATAACCTCCTATCTATTTAAATAGTAACATATATAAAATAAGAAAAATGTCAAAAAAAATAGTATAATTAAATACTATTTCTTATCAATAATTATTATATTTTCATTATTATATGCAAGACCCATCTCTTTTAATATTGAATCCATATTTTCATAAGAAGTAAGTTCATTAACTTGCATAGCTAAACTTTCATTAGTACTTTTTTGTTTTTCGATTTTCGAATTAATCTTTTCAATTTGAATTTTCAAATTACT
>CAMKQS010000018.1 GCA_946414975.1 uncultured Caryophanales bacterium
TAAGTTTTACTTATTTATTTGATAGTTTAAATAGAAAAGCACAAAAAGAATTAATAAATAGATTAATATCCTCTATTGAAATAACTAGAGATGATAACTACAATATTGAGATTAAGAATATCAAATTTACTGAAGAATTTATCTCAAAAAGTACAAAAGATTATATTGATTATTTAAATGAACTATTAACTGATAATAATATTGGTATAACTTATAAAGAGCAAATTAATAAAGATAAATTATTAGAATTAGAAAAAGATTATACCATTATGTCATTAGAAAAAATGGAAAATAATCAATATTCTGAAGAAGAATTAAACAACTATTTTGACTTGATGAAAGAGCATTTCTATGTAGATGGAATTATAAACTGCCCATATATTGAAGGTAATAATATAGTTGATACTTTAATTCTTATACCAAAAACCAAAATAATTTATGAATGAAAGGAATGATAATTTATGAAAATAAAATATACAAAACAAGGAGATTATTTATTACCAAATTTATATTTAGATAAAGACGATGATTGTGGAATAATTGGTAAATATGGAACACTAAGATTACACTTCATTGCACAAAATAAACAAGCACTTTATGAGACACTTTTAATGACAAATAAACTTACTCATAATCTTCTTTTAGTCAGTGATTCTTGCGAGAGTTTATACAAAATACTAATGGATGATTATATTAAAAATGATGAAAGACTGTCTGAAAAAAGTAAAGAATTAAATCCATTAGAATGGACAAAGTTAATGAATAATTACAAAAATATGGCTGAAGAAATTGTCTTAAATGAATATGTTTTTATATAAATAATCATCAAAAAAGAGGAAAAAATTATCAAAGTAATTTAATCCTCTTTTTATATTTTTAATAATATGGGAGTAAAACCATTGCCTAGCAAGCACTGAATTTATACTCCCGTATAAATTCTACTATGGGAATTCCCATACCCTTTATCTTAATTATCTTTTAAAACTTCTTCTATATCACTAATATTTTTAAATACAAAACTTTTCAATCCAAATTCATTAGCAGATTTAACATTTTCAATATTATCATCAAAGAAAACACATTCTTCTTTTTTTAAATTATATCTATCAATTATTCGTTTGTAAATTTCTTTATTTGGTTTAATAAAATGTTCTTGATATGAGTAAACTCCACCATCAAAATCATCTAAAATATGTTTCATATATTCATAACTTTCTAAATTTATATTAGATAAAAAATATATTTTATAACCTTTATCTTTAAGCAAATAAATATATTTCAATGTTTCTTCAATAATTGGATATGTTTCACTATACAATTTTGGTTCAAGCATATATATTAATTCATCTTTATATTTTGGGTTATCATTAACTATATTTGAAATATGATTTTTTATAGTTTCATTACCAAGTAAACATTGATTAAACGTTGAACCAAAAGCAATTTTTCCAATATATCTTATTTCATCAAATGGTAGATTTAATTTATCCTTATATCTTTCATTTTGATATTTTTTTGCACCATCATCTGCAAGTATACCACCTATATCTAATATAATATTTTTAATCATAACTAATTCTCCTCCATGCTTTTTAATATTTTATTTTAATGATGAAATAAATGTAATTATTTCTGTAATAGCTGCAGTAAGTTCAATAGCTGTTGGAATCTTTAGTAATATTTTTTTTAAAGATTCTGTAACAGCATTTATTACCCCTTTTTTAGGTTTTTCTTTCTTTATTTCCTCTTGTAGCCACTCAACATTATCTATTATTTCATCTTTTAGACTTACGTCGTCAATGCTATCAATATTATCTTTAATCTCATTTACTAATTTATCAAAATGTGAGTAATTATTTTGAGTTGCATTTATTGTTGATTCATCTCTTGCTATATTGACTTGACCACCATTATTAGTTATAAAAAAGTTAGTATTTTCATCTAAACCCATTTCTACACAAATCCTTTCATAATTCCCTTCTATTTCATTTATAAATGGTAAAATAAATTTATCATTAAATCCTTTTACTTTATCATTATATTGTTTTGAAGTTGAATACCCAAAAGTGTACCCTCTAAATGAAATATCATTATCTACAATATATTTTAATATTTGATATGTGTAAGATACTTCTTGATTTTCATCAATAAAGCTTTCAAAAACATATTGACCATATCCATTCGAAACTTGTTTTATATCTTCTTCAATATTAAAAGTATCATTTTCAGACATACAAGATTCTATATATCTTTTTATATTTTCAGTATTATCAATAAATTTTATTAATCTTTTTAAATTTAAATCGAATGTATCATATTCACTAGTTAAAACTCGACTTGCAAGTGTTTTAAAATTTCTACATTCTTTCTTTATTTCTTTCTTATTATAACTATTATTCATAATCTATACCCCCACATATTGGACAATAACTACCGCACATTTTCGATAAGGAAGTTATTTTAGCTGTTGATTTACAGCAGTCATATTGTTTTATTTCAAGCTTATCTGTTTTTACTTTTATGGAAGGAATAACATTTTTATTGGAATTGTTGGTGCATTTGAATTTAAGCAAACTATTTTTAGTCTGTTTTTCCATACCCTTGAAGAAATCATAAAGCATATCATTTATTTCATTTTCAGCTATTTTTAATCCTATCTCTATAGCTTCTTTAGGAACATATTTTTTCCCATTCAAACCACAATAAGGACACCATATATTTATAACAGATTCATCATTAACATCACTAGCCAACATTTTAAAATATTCTCCACAAAGATGACATTGTAATAATACAAAACCATCCTCATCACTTGGTATTGATATGCTCGTAGTCATTTAAACCTCCATAAAAGAAATTAATCATTAATATTATACTATAAAACAGCAAAATTCTCCATACTCCCATTGAAATTTAACAAGATTTCATATATAATATTTTCAGAAAGAGAGCGTTATGGTTCGTAAGCTGTTGCTTAACCGCTCCATAAGGAAATACGCTCGAACTTTTCGAGCTTTTTTATTACAACTAACTCAGGTTTGGGTTAGTTTTTTTATGTATAAAACCCACGTGTCAGACTTGGAAGAATACAAAGACTATCCTACTTTATAAAGAAAGGATGGAACTATGGTAAATATTATTAAGGAAGAACTATCATTAGAAGAATCGTTAAGAAAGAAAATTGAGTTTATTTGTGATTTTACTAATAATAAACCTACTATTATAAATGGTAGTATTAGAAAAATTGATAAGACTAATTTAACTTATATTGAACCACATAGAATAATAATTAATAATACTACATTACTTGCTTTCAACTATTCTAATGAAATATTTATTGAGAACTTATCAAATAAGATTAAATTATCTGAACTAGAAGATTATTTAAAAACTAACAAAGGTTCAAATGATATTGTTAAAGATGTAAAAGATTTATATTTAGATTTATTTGATGAAGCAAGACTAGAATATAATAATAAGCAAACTATGGATGATAGAAAGATAGATAATTGCTTTAATAAGATTGCAAATGATACAAAACATGATCTTGCTTGTGAGATAGTTATTGAACTTGGAAATATGGAATATTGGGATGAAAAAAGTTTAGAATACAAATATCAAATGACACAAGTGTTTGAGCAACAATTAGAAGATATACAAGAAATTGTTCCAGACTTTTATATAGCAAATGCTACCATACATTTTGATGAACACTCTCCTCATATGCATATAGTCGGAGTTCCAGTAAAAGAAAATTGTAAAACAGGTTTATCAAGACAAGTTGGAAAAACATCTATCTTCACAAAAGATTCATTAGTAATTATTCAAGATAAAATGAGAGATAGATGTATCAACGAATTTAATATTGCATATGGTATGGATTCAAAGTTAAAAGAAAAACAAAAAGGTAAAAATCGAGATATTACATCATATGAAAGAAAACTTTTTAATGAAAGAGTTAAAGGTCTTAAACAAGAAATATCTAATCTTCAAGATGAAGTATCTGATTTAGAAGATAACAACCAAAATATTAATAAACAAATAACTAAACTTAATAAAGATAAAATTGATATAGTTGATGAAATTGATAAAAAGAAAAAACTTAATAATAAAATTGTTTTGAAATCTAAAAATAAAATGCAAGATGAAATTAATAAACTAACTGAAGAAAACATTCATTTAAAGTTTGAAAATAAGCAATATAAAGAAAAGTATGAAGAATTAGAAGAAAAAACTAATTATTTAGTTAATCATTTAAATAAAGTGTTTGAAAAACTTCCTGAATTTATTCAAAAAATAGTTGAGAAATTATTTAATAATAAAGTATTAAGTTTATTCTCATTCAAACATGATTATGATTCTGAAGAACGAAAAGCAAATCAAGAATATATAAGAAAGCAAAATATATTTAATAAAAGAGAGATAGAAAAAGCAACTAAACATTTAAATGATGAAATGGATGAAGCTGCTGAAGAATTTTATACAACTAAAAAAAAACAAAGAAAAAGACGATGGCTTATCATTATAAGTCATCGTTTTTACTACATTATATTTTACCTTCATTTCCGTTTAAAACATATTCAACATTCATTGCATCTTTATATTTCCATTTTAATATTAATCTATAACCATCAAAATTCCATACTGTCATAATATCTAAATGATTATATCTCATTGCATCATTCCATTTAGTTTCATCGTCTTTGTATGTGTTATCTGTCCAATTAAATTTTTCACTTGATGGATTCCCGTATTTCTTTACTAGAACATCTTTTACATCTTTATATAAACTATATGGGTTTGAATAGTCTTCTTCAAATTCAATAAAATATGCAACTAGCTTATCATTTGATAATAAATAAGTATATTCATCAACATATGATGATTTATAAGGACTAGTATATAGTGGATGTGTCCATGATAATTCTTTACTAAAGTTAGGCGCACTATCAATTTTTCCTGTACCATATTTTTCTATCAATTCAACCGATGAAATATTCCATCTTAAATCTTCTGGCATATATAAACTAAAATATTGTTTATAATCTTCCCATTCATCTAAATTATATTTATATTTAAAAATAGTATTATTTTCTGTTGAATTACCTGTTATTCCATAATTACCACTTATCTTACAATTTAAATTTTTATTTTCAACATTACAAGTATAAGCATAAGATTCATCTTTAAATTTAATGTTTAACTTATTATCTTCAAATTTACAAGTTCCATCATAATCACGTTTATAAGCACTACCTTGACTAGAATTAAATTGATTTTCAGTTTTACAATCACCATTATTAATAACTAAATAACCTTTAGCTACAAATGAATATGATCCATTATCTCCTGAAATATCAAAATAATAACTTCCATCATAGTCTCTATTATCATATTTTTGGACTTTAGGTTCATTTGTTGGTTTACTAGTGTTATTTTGTGATGCATTTGATTTACTATTTCCACAACCACATAAGCCAAATAAAATAGCTAAACATAAAACGATATTCAAACAATTCTTTTTCATATTACATCTCACTTTCTAATTAATAATATTATATCACATTTTTTAAAATATAAAAATATGATGCAAAAAAACAATAGTAAATTTAAAAATATAGCAAATTAGTATTTTTGAAATAATGAAACTTACAGCATTACACATATTTAATGTATTTTTTGTAAATCTATTATTCATGATATAATTAATTTAGTTGATGAGTATTATGAATGATATTATTATTAAAAAAATCAGTACTAATATGATAGATTATATTGAAATAGATGGAAATTTAAATATAGAACTTAAAAAAATGAATTTTGAATTATTACCAAAAGATTATAATATACTATTCACAACTGATCCTAGAATTACAGCTTCAAATATAGATTTTTATGTAATTGACGAAAATGATAAAGAATATTCTTGCATTGGAAGTGTAGCAGGATTAACTTTTGGTCAAACAATTAAAGTAAAAGTTGTAACTATAAACTTAATATTTGAAAATTTAATTCATAATAACGAAAATTTAAAAACAAACTATATAGAACTAGAAACTTCATATCCAAGACATTATAAATATTGTTGTTATATAAAAGACTTTAAAATAAAGTATAATAAGAATAAAACTATATTTATCAAAAAAGAATATACCGATGAATTATTCAAAATAAAAATTTCAATAGAAAGTAAAATTGAAACAAAAAGAGAAAAACTAGATGATTTATTATATTCAATATTAGAAATTATTTATTTGCTATTTGGCTGTATTCCTAAATTAGAAAAATACACATTTAAATTTGATAATAAAGATATTATTACTCATTTTAATCTAGCAGATAAATATTTTCAAAATACAAAATCTGGATCAAACGATGACTGTTTATCAATAATTGACGAAACAATTTTAACAAAAGATTTAATAAAAACATTTATTAAATTTAGAAAAGATACTTCAATATTGTATGATATGTTTATGATTAATCAAAATGGTATGAATTATATTGAAATAACAAATAGTATGTTAGTGCAACTTATTGAAGGAACATATAAATCAATTACAGGTCTAGATAAAAAACTTTGGTATATATTAGATTTTTATTTTATAAAAAATTCATCGACTAACATGTTATTAAATAAAAAAGATTTAAAAGTGCTAAAGATAGTTTTAATATCCCAATATTCTTATATAAAGCAAAAGAACATAGAAATTATTTGTCTCATTTGAATATGAATGAAAATAAAAAAGTATTTAACGGATTAGAAAACAATTATGCTAAATTTAAACTTGTATTATGTTTAAGATTAATATATATGGAACACTTAGGAATTATACCTGACAATCAAATGTTAAATAGTATTATTAAATATATTGATAATTGGGGAGTTAAACATAAAATTAAAATTTAACTAAATAATCTTTATTATTTACATAATTTATGGCATTATTATTTTAGTGATTAGTTACTTATCAACTTTTACTATTAGGAGTTTCGAATAACCTTTGTTATCGCTCCATAAGGAAATACGCTCGAACTTTTCGAGCTTTTTTAATACAACTAACTCAGGTTTGGGTTAGTTTTTTTATGTATAGAACTCCACGTGTCAGGCTTGGAAGTCATACAAGTACTAGAATTTATATGTGAGTTTTGCCATATCAAATCTACTATTATAAATGGTAATATTAGAAAAAGATGATTATGAAATTAAAATGTAATCATCTTTATTAACCTATTATTAATAGAAGTAAATTTATTAGTTATAATTTTAATATAACTATTAATTCTTTTTTTTACTTTGTTTATCAGCTTCTTTAACCACTTTACCTACATGGCGAATCTTTGAAATCAATTTAAATATTCCTACACTTTGACCATATTCTTTATTTGCATTTCTATATTCTTCTTCAGTAAAATCATATCCTAATTTTTGTGCAGCCTCTACAGTTTTTCTTTGTTGTTCTCCTTCAGGTGCATTTTTATCATAACCACCTGCTGGTTTTAATACTCCCATTTCATATAATTTTTTTATTAATTCATCATCCTCATAAAAATTTTTTGCAAATTCTCTCGCGCTTTCCATTGCCATAATATATTTTCTCCTTTTGATAAAGAAAACTACTGTTTTTATCAGTAGAATTCCTTGTATTAAATTTCAATATTTATAATTTGAAATTTATTTTTCTTTTTTTGCTTGCATTAAGAAACATAGTCCGCAGATATCTATAATAGCATCAAAAGATAAAGCTCTTCCAACACCTTTAGTAGTAAAGAATGTTACTAAACTACCAACAACACCTAGAATTAAAAGAATCATATATAATGTTCCCTCGCTCTTACGATCAGCAACTCTTCTACAAAGCCAGAAATACCATAAGTTAAGTAATACAACAACAACAGCAGTAATATTTAACGTTAACATTCCATCCTTGCCTAATCCTTTAGTAATACTATCTTTAAGCTCAGGCATAACATTGCATATAATAATTGCAGCTATATAAAATATAGAAACTACAACGTATATCCAACTAAAAGACTTTAAATTTTCACGGGGTGTTCTTTTATTCATAATCTCACCTCCTTACTTATTTATCTCATGTCCATTATAGTACAAATAAATGAATTTGTTTACTATTATTCATAATGAATAATATTTATATCAAATATTATTATCAAACTTAATTCTATTCATATAAAGGATTACTTTTTTTCTGCTTTCTTTTATATATTTTTTTATTACTCTTATCATAAAATACATTACAATCATCAACATTATTAATTAAATTATAATATGCTAATTTATTCATCGCACCACTCATAATATTTTTACTAATTAAATATTTTAATTCAATCTCTGAAAATAACCCATAATTTACTAACTCATTACCATCAGTTTTCACTTCATTTTTTTTTATACAATTATTAGCTATTACTATATACGTAATAGAATTATCAATTCCAGGAGATGTGAATGCCTCATCCACAACAAATAAATCATCACTTATATAGCCTGTTTCTTCTTGTAATTCTCTATTTGCTGCTGTAATTGGATCTTCACCGTTTTCAATATATCCAGATGGAAACTCTGCAATTTTTTCATCTTTTATTCTATTTTGAAAAGTTATTATATATTCTTTTTCTTGATTAATAGCTATTACTATTACTGAATTTTTTCCACCATTTTTGATTATTTTTTCTTTTTCAACTATTTTTTTATTTGGCAATTTATATGTTTCTTTTAAAATTTCAAGAAATTTACCACTATATAAAACATCTTTCTGGATAAAATCTCCCCTAACTTTTTGATATAATACATTTATTTTATCCAATAATACTTTTTCTTTATATTCAGGGCTCCTAACATAATTTAATTTATTAATTCTTTTTCTAGTAGCTATAACACAATCATTTATAGATTTATTTTTAGTATTTAATAATTCTTCTTCAAATATATTTCTAACTTCACTAGAATATGTATATTTTTTTGATTCAATTATTATTTTACCATCTTCAAAATTATTTATCTTTTTTTTGGGAATATCTTCTTGTTTGGCACTTCTATCACTTATATCTACATAAATTCCATAAATGTAATTATTATAATCGCCAAACAAAGGCCCACAGCATTCTTCGGAAAAATAACCACAAAAAATATATATAGGGGGGTCTATAAATTTTTGATTATTTAAAATTAAATCAATATCAACTGATTTATATTTATAATTATGATAACGAAATAAATGATATAGTGTTAATATATATTTATAACTTTTTTCATTTATTCCTAAATAATTTTCAAATAGTATTTTTTTTTGATAGCTTGATTTAGTACTTATTGAAGATAAAAATTTTTTATCTATATCAAATTCAATAACAGTCTCTTCAAAATTTTCTGATGTTTTTCTTTTACCTTGAAGTTCTTCTTTAAATAATTTTAACAAAACTTCATTTAATTGTTGTTCGTATTTTTTTATTTTTCTATATATTTCAATTTTTTCATATTCTGATAATATTTTTTTACTACTAATTTTGGAAATACTATCAATATACTCTAATTCCTCTTTTTTTAATTGTACAAATTCTTTCTTAATAAACTCATAATTCATTTTTTTCCTTCCTTTCACTTACATTTTATTACTAATATGTTGATAAGTAAAATATATTTATGTTATAATATCTATAAGGAGGGCTTATGATGAATGTTGATTTAGAATTGTATAGAGTCTTTTATACTGTGGCTAAACATAACCATATGACTAAAGCAAGTGAAGAGTTGCATATATCACAACCAGCTATTTCACAATCAATAAAAAAATTGGAAGATCAATTAGGAGGAACTTTATTTTTAAGAAGTAATAAAGGTATGAGTTTGACCTCAGAAGGTAAAATGTTTTATGAATATGTTAAAGGTGCGTTAGAACTTATAAGCAATGCTGAAAACGAATTTACTTCATTTAAAGATTTATCCAAAGGTGAAATTAAAATTGGTTGTTCAACTACTTTAACTAAATTAATTTTAATAAATTCTTTAAAAGAATTTCATAAGGATTATCCTAATATAAATATTAATATTATTAATGATTTAACTAGTAATTTAATAAATGATCTAAAATTAGGAAAGCTAGACTTTGTCATATTTAATGAAAGTAATATTAAAGAAAACAATTTAAATTTAGAAAAAATTAAAGAATTAAAGCAAGGATTTATTTATAATCCAGAATTCTATGATGATAAAATAAATTCATTTGAAGATTTAAATAATGTTTCTCTTATTTTACAAAAAGAAGAAGCAAATAGTAGAAAATTATTAGACTATGTTGCACTTCAACATAATGTTAAATTAGTACCTAAAATGGAAGTTGTAAGTCAAGAGTTAATTACAGAATTTACTAACATTGGTTTAGGTATTGGTTTTTCAATTATTGATTTAGCAAAAAGAAATTATAAAAATTTAAAAGAATTAGATATTAATAAAAAAATACCAAATATAAATATATATCTGGCAACTAATAAATCTATTTCATTAACATTTGCTAGTAAAATGTTTATTAAGTATTTAAAATATTAATATGTATTAACTATTAACATTTTACAAACCATAGTGGTTTGTAATTTTTTTGTTTATATAAAATAATAATTGTGTTTTTAATCAATTTTTATGTATCTTTTATCTCTGATTCATATAACTTCTTATATTCTTTACAGTTTTTTAATAATTTATCTTGAGTTCCAGAATCTATAACTCTACCGTTTTTAATAAAAAATATTTTATCACAATTAATAATTGTTGAAAATCGATGAGCAATAATCATAATTGTATATTCATTTTTTAAATTATTAATTGCATCTTGAATTTTTCCTTGAGTTTCATTATCTAGTGCGCTTGTTGCTTCGTCAAATAATATAATTTCAGTCTTTTGAATTAACGCACGAGCAATTGCTAATCTTTGCTTTTGACCACCAGATAAAGTAACTCCACCTTCTCCGATTATTGTATTATATTTATCTGGTAAGGACTCTATATATTCATCTAAACACGCAAGCTTACAAGCTTCTTTTATTTCATCTAAAGAAACATCTTCTTTAACTAATTTCATGTTATCTACAACGCTCATATTAAATACATAAGGTGATTGTCCAATAATTGTGATATTACCTCTAATTGAATCTTCATCTAAGTCCTTAATATTGTTATTATCAATTAAAATTTCACCAGAATCTATATCATACATTTTACAAAGTAAACTAAAAATTGTTGTTTTACCACTTCCACTAGGTCCAACAAATCCGACTGTAGAATTAGCTTTAACTTTAAAACTAATATCATTTAGAACCTGTAAATTTTTATTATACGAAAAACATACATTCTTAAATTCAAAATCACCTTTAATATTCTGAATTTTGTTTTTCCCGAATTTATCTTTTTTATAAGTTTTATTATCTAATAGTGCAAATACTCTTTCAAACGATAAATTAAAACTATTAGCCTCTTCAATAATTTGTGATACTCTCTCCATAAAATTACTCATTAATCTATCTTTATATGAATATAGTGCAATTGCCATAGCTAAAGTTAACATATTATTAGATATTAAATATATAAATACTACTATTAGTATCAACTCAAATAAGCAAGTTAATGAATCAATTACTACATTATACGCTATATCAAGATTTCGCATTTCGAGGTATTTTTCATTTTTATTTTTTATATTCTTATTTAATATTTTAATAAAACTATCCTTTGCATTAAGCATTTTAATATCTCTAATACCACGAATCAATTCTGACGTTAATCCTGTAACCTTTTCTTGTGCTTTTCTTTTTTCTTTATCTTTAATTTTATATTCACTAGATTTTATTAAATGTAACAAGGTAAGAATAAACGCTGATATTACATAGATAATAAATACATACTTATTAATTATAAATACTGAAATAAAAGTTCCAACACTTGTTATAATACCTACTAATCTACCAAATCCAATTGTAAACATATTAGCTAATTCATCACAATCAGATGTCATTCTTTGAACAAAGACTCCAGTAGAATTATTATCAATATCAGTTTGAGATATTTTTAGTATTTCTTTGCTTATTTGTTTTTGTAATTTTTCTGTTACTCCGACAGTAAATTTTTGAGTATTTTTTCTAATTAAAACTGTCTTCAATGCACTTATTAATCCTATAATAAAAATAATAATAGACATTAAAATTAATTGATACCAATTATTATCCGTGATATAAACAATTTGTTTTGCAGCAAGAATTGGTAAAACTATACCAATTATAATTCCAAGCAATGAACCAACTGCCTCTAGTATTAAAGCGTTTTTATATTCTTTACCATATTTATATATGATATGGTTTTAATATTTTTTATCGTTTTTTTCATAAATAAATTTTGTTATTCCTTCCATTAATTCTAGTATAATATCTTTTTCTTGAATACAAATAATTCCTTTTTTTCTATATTCATCATCCATTTTTATTAATTCATTTAATGGTATTCCTAACTCTATTGATGTTATAGATAAATTGCCAGCATATTCATCATTTACAAACTCCCATAAATTAAATAATGATTCAGATACTACATATTTTGTATCAGCATCTTTGTTTAACATTCTTTCTTCTATCATGCTTTTTAACCCTTTTCTTCTATTATTCATTACAAAATTTTTATCAATTTTAAAATCATATTTTAACATTTCTATTTTTAAGTATTCAATCATTTCTTTAATTTCTTCTAAATTCATTTCTTTTGACCATATTTTATCGCTATCAACTAAATTTATAAAATCTTTTCTATTTAATTTTTTTTTCTTATTTTTTAAATGAAACATATTTATCTCCTATTTTTTATTATTTGTTAATAACAATTATATCATATAAATATTTTATAATAAAGAAAACTGTTAACAAAAAAATAATATAGAAAAATAAACTATATTATTTTTTATCTAATAATTCACATTTTATGTCTTCATCAATAGAGTTTTTAAAATTTATGGCATCAGTAATAGTTCCTACTATTGATCCATAATGTATAGGTACTACAATTTTAGGTTTTATTGTATTAGTTAAAATAGCAGCTTCTTTATAATCCATTGTATAAATTCCACCAATTGGTAGAAAAGCTATATCACATTTGACATTTTTCGCTTCATTTGTTATATCAGTATCTCCCGCAATATAATACTTTATATTATTAATTTCTATTATATAACCTACCCAGTTATTTTCTTTAGGATGAAAAGACTTATTAGTATTGTATGCAGGTATTGTACTAAAGAATAAATGATCAATCTTATAATTATTATTAGGAATTACTACATTAATATGTTCTTTTTTTATTTTAAGATTATTTGCTTTATCTTTTAAGTCAGAAGTTATAATAATTTTGGTTTCTTCCTTTAAACATTTATTTATATCTATAGCAGAATAATGATCATAGTGACTATGTGTTATAAATATATAATCAGCATCATTATAGTTTTCTTTAATATTATATGGATCTATATATATAATTTTATCTGTAATTATTTTTATAGTACTATGTCCAAGCCATTTTATATTATTTATCATATTTATACCCTTACTTTGCAATTGAACCCTTATCTTCAATATCTTCAATTTTTTCAACCTTATTTTGAATAGTACTACTTACAATTATATATTTACTCCTATCACTTAAATTATATTCTCTAAGCAAATTTTCACTAGGTATATAAATCATATTCATTTCTTCTTCGTTAGAATAATTTGGATTCATAGCCCAAAACCTAAATCCTATAACATACTCTCCTGTTTCTTTATTTTTTAATGGAAATATTCTTATTCTATTTTCAACTGGACTATATTTGTTAGTATAGTTTTCACATTGCTTACAATTATTTTCATTTAAATCACTAAATATTTTTTTCAATATTTCTTTTATAATTACTACTTGTTCACTATATCCTTGATTTGAAAAATCAGTATTATATTCTCTTATATCATCACCATAAGTACAATCAAAAGCAAGCGGAAACATTAAACAAAACTTATTATAAATATACTCTGTTGAAATATATTCATTATCTAATTGTCTTGAATCTTTTATGAAGTAATGTGATACCCTATGTAATACTTGATTCATTTTAGAAATACTTAAATTTTTCATGGCAACATCTAATCTTTTTTCTAAATTAACTAACTTAACATATAATTTTTTTATATCAGTATTTATTTTTTCATCTTTGCCATTTGATTCATAATAATATTTTATTTTAGCTTCTAATTCTTTAGTAACATTTTTTATTTCCTCTTTTAATGTTATAAACATATTAAATCTTTGTTCAATGTTCATAACATTTGAAAGCAAATCTATAATTTCTAAGTACTCAGGATCTTTTATTAGTTTTTTTGCCATTTTCATTATTTTGCTTATATCTAAATTTAAATAAGAACATGGTATACCTAACTTATTAAAGATTACTCTAATATACTCTTTAGAATAATTGCTTGAATTTAATGAAGAGTAATCTTCACTTACTTTTAATTTCATATTTAAATAATCTGTTACATATCTATTTAATCTATTAACAAATAATTTTGCTTCATTAATAGTTACTTCAGATACTTTCTTCCCAGCATTATCTTGTAAATTTAAACTATCTTCCAATAACCTAAATATTTCTGAATTTTCTTCAGCAAAAACACAACTTGTTAAATAGAAATTCTTATCTGTAGCTATTTTTTCAGTTTCATATAATTTACCATATCCGATACTCTCATCTAAAGCTTGTAAATTATCTTCTTTTTCTGTTGTATTCAATAAAACAGTATAATCTATTTCTTCATATTCTATAGAAATTGTTCCCATATTCTTTTTACTTGTTTTTAAAATTACACCTTCAGGAATATCATACTGTCTATTTAACATATTAATAACATTTCCTGGTACACATATTTGATTTATATTATCAACTGATAATTCAAATACAGTAATATTTTCTCCTGTTATTTTTATTTTATTGATATCCTTTTTATTTAGGATAATATAATTATTATCTGATTTAAAAACTACATATTCTGATATTTCTTCTTTAAGATTTAATAATTTTTCTCGATATCTTTCTATATCTTTTGCACTTGATTCTTCAGTAATTATATTGCTTATATAATAACTTATTGAGTTGGCAAAATGATGCGTTGGAAACAAATTTTTTATATAAGGTAAATCTGCTGCTAGAGTTAAATAATACTGCTTTTTATTATCATCTTCAACAGCTAAAAACCAATGTCTAATTTCATCTTCATTACCACACGTATTAATCATCGTTGATTTTATTCCAAGTTTATCGTAAATACCTTTTAAAACTAAAGCTGCACTCTTACATATAATTTGATATGCTTCACCTTTTTTTCTACTTGCAACACCTATTTTATCAAATTCATATATTTTTCTAATCTCATCATCTGATATTTTTAAACTGTCTAACTTGTCATTCAAGAAAAAATCGGTATTTTTTTCTAAATACAAACCTACTTGTAAGTAAACAAATCTTATAATCTGAAGTTTACTCCATTCTTGATTTATTTCACTTTCTATTTTTTTATATATTATATCAACGACTTCATTTACGTTTTTCATCATCATTCCCCTTAATATTGAAAATATATTTATCAACATTTTTATATTCTTTTAATAAATTATAATCATACTCTGTTAATTTCTTGTAATTGTCGATTTTATTGTCAATTAGTGGTTGTGCATTTTTTATATTGAATTTATCAATATTTTTTTCTTTGATATTTACATAGTTATAATAACTCTTAATTTGATTAATTGTATCTTTTTCTTCAATATATGTTTTTAACATTTCAAAGATCTTTTCCTTACGTTCTTGATCTTCAATCTTTACGAGATCTAATCCATATTTATCTAAATACTCTATCAATGTTCCAATAGATTGTATTTTATACATTTCAGTAAATACATTTTTTTGTAAGCAATAATACCTTTTACTTTTATCATTATTAAAACTATTTAATTCAACAATATAACAACCTGTTTCTTTATTTTTATAAACGATTTCATAAAATACATAATATTCCATATTACCTCCATAATATACTATATTTTGATTATATCACGTCACAATATTTTTTACAAACAAAAGAAATTACCTCACTAAAGTAATTTCTTAAGTTCTTCTATTTTATTTTTATCCATTGCTTTAATTTCATCTAATCTGTATTTAATATTTAATTTTTTATATTTATCTACACCCATAGTATGATATGGAAGTAAATCTATTTTTTCTACATTTTTAATTTTTTCTACATATTTTTTAAGACTATTTACATATTTTTCATTATCATTTATTGTTGGAATTATTACCTGTCTAAGCCACACTTTTTTATTTAATTTATTTAACACTTTTACAAAAAAGTTAAAATCATCCATGTCATATCCAGTTATTTTCTTATAATTATTTTTAGTAATTGCTTTAATATCTAATATAACTAAATCTGTATATTTTAGTATTTCCTCTAATAATTCTTTATCATACCCTGTTCCAGATGTATCTAAGACTGTATGAATTCCAGCCTTTTTACACTTTTTTAAAATATCTAGAGTAAATTCTGACTGAAATAATGGCTCGCCACCAGATAAAGTTATTCCTCCATTTTCTTCTATATAACTACGATATTTTCTTACTGTGTTAACAACATCATCGCTGGTAGTTAGAAAATTTTTCCCTTTTTCCCAAGTATCTGGATTATGACAAAAGACACATCTTAATGGACATCCTTGTAAAAACACAACTACTCTAATACCTGGTCCATCAACAAGTCCCATTGTTTCTATAGAATGTATATATCCTTGCATTATAAACTACCATGGAAAGTTCTTGATATAACTTCTTCTTGTTGTTTTTTAGTTAGCTTGTTAAAGTTAACAGCATATCCTGATACTCTAATTGTTAAATTAGGATATTTATTAGGATTATTCATAGCATCAACTAACATCTGTCTATCTAATACATTTATATTTAAATGATGCCCCCCTTGTTTAGCATACCCATCAAGTATTTGAACTAAATTAGATACTCTAGCCTCTACTGGTCCTAATGTTTCCGGAGCAATGCAGAATGTATTAGATATACCATCTAAACATATTTTATATGGTATTTTAGCAACACTTGATAACGAAGCTAAAGCACCACTTTTATCAGCACCTTGAGTAGGATTAGCACCTGGTGCGAATGGCACACTTTTTAATCTTCCATCTGGAGTAGCTCCCGTATGATTACCATATACCACATTAGATGTTATTGTTAATATAGATAAAGTTGGTTCTGCATTACGATAAAGTGGATATTTCTTTAATTCTTGATAAAATTTTGATATTACTTTTACTGCAATATCATCAGCTCTATCATCATTATTTCCATATCTTGGATAATCTGACTCGTTATCAAATGAAGATGTTATTCCTCTTTCATCCCTTTTAACTCTTACATTACCATATTTAATTGCAGCAAGAGAATCAGTAACAACAGAAAGTCCTGCAATACCAAAAGCCATTACTCTATTTACAATTGTATCGTGCAATGCCATTTGAATACTTTCGTATGCATATTTATCATGCATATAATGAATTATATTTAGAGCATCAACATATGTTTTTGCAACTTTTCTAAGTACCTTGCTATATACTTTTACTACTTCATCATAGTTTAGATACTCACCTTCTATTTGTTCTATATCATCAAGTACAACATCACCGCTTATTTCATCTCTACCACCATTTAGTGCATAAAGTAAAGCTTTAGCTAAATTAACACGAGCTCCAAAGAACTGCATTTGTTTACCTTCAACCATTGCAGACACACAACACGCAATTGCATAATCACTACCATAAATTGGTCTCATCAAGTCATCATTTTCAAACTGTAATGTATGAGTAACAATTGCCATGTGAGATGCATATTTTTTAAAGTTATCAGGTAGTTTTGTACTCCATAAAATAGTCATATTAGGTTCAGCTGATGTCCCTATATTATTTAATGTATTTAATATTCTGAATGATGTTTTTGTAACTAGAGATCTTTCATCACTTAACATACCACCAATTGACTCTGTAACCCAAGTTGGATCTCCTGCAAACAATTCATCATATTCTGGAGTTCTAAGATGTCTTACAAGTCTTAACTTAATTACAAATTGATCTATTAATTCTTGAGCCTCTTCTTCAGTTAATACACCATTTTTTATATCTCTTTCTATATAAATATCAATAAATGTTGTATTTCTACCTATACTTGTAGCCGCACCATTATTTTGCTTTACAGCAGCTAAATAAGCAAAATATAACCATTGTATAGCTTCTTTAGCATTAGCTGCGGGTTTTGTTATATCAAAATTATACCTTGAAGCCATTTTTACAGTTTCTTCTAGTGCTCTGATTTGTTCATTAACTTCTTCTCTAAGTCTAATTGTTGTATTATTAATATTGTTAGATAATTTATCTAAATCTTCCCTCTTTTTTTCTATCAAATAATTAGCTCCATATAAAGCCATACGCCTATAGTCACCAATTATTCTACCTCTACCATATGCATCAGGAAGACCAGTAATTAAATGATTAGTACGTGCCTTTCTAATATCTTTAGTATATGCATCAAATACACCATCATTATGTGTCTTTCTAAATTCAATGAATTTATCTTGAAGATCTTTATCCATTCTGAAACCATATTGTTCTAAAGATTTTTTTACCATACGCATTCCACCATATGGATTAATAATTCTCTTTAGTGGTTCATCAGTTTGTAATCCTACAATTACTTCATTTTTTCTATCTATATATCCAGCATCAAAATTATCAATACCAGCAATAATATCAGTTTCTACATCAAGTACGCCACTAATAGCTTCTTTTTTTAACAATGACTCACATTTTTTCCATACTTTAGATGTCTTTAAACTTTTGCCAGTTAAAAATGTTTCATCACCTAAATATTCTTCATAATTAGCCTCTATAAAATTAGCTACATCTATATTTTTTTGCCACTTGGCCCCCTTAAAACCTTCCCATTCTTTCATCTGTTACCTCCTATGTTACGAATAAACTCTTCTTCTGTCCATATTGGAATTCCAAGTTTCACAGCTTTATCATACTTACTACCAGGAGATGAGCCTACTATTACTGCAGTAGTTATATTACTAACAGCACTTGTTACATCTCCACCATTTTCCTCAATTAGTTTTTTTGCTTCATTTCTTGTCATATTTTCAAGAGTTCCTGTAAGTACAAAATGTTTATCTTTAAATAATTCATTATAAACAACATCATACCCTAAATAATTCATATTTATTCCAATATCTTTTAAATCTTCAATTAACTTTTTATTGTCATTAAAATAATTAACTATACTACGCGCTATTTTATCACCTATATCTGTAATATTTTTTAAATCTTCATATTTAGCATTCATCAAATTATCCATAGTATTATAATATTTAGCTAATATACTAGCTTTTTTCTTACCTACTAATTTGATACCTAAACCAAATATTAATCTTTCAAGAGAATTATCTTTACTCTTTTCAATCGCACTAAGCAAGTTATCTATACTCTTCTTCCCAAAACCTTCTAACTCTTGCAATTCTTGTTTTTTATCTTTTAAATAATAGAAATCAGGAATTCTTTTTAAATACCCAAAATTATAAAAATCTTCAACAATTGCATCGCCAAATCCCTCTATAAACATTGCATCTCTACTAACAAAATGAATTAATCCTTCAATTTTTCTTGCATCACAATTTTCATTTAAACAAAAATAGGCTGCTTCATTTTCTTTTCTTACAAGCTTAGAACCACATATAGGACAATTTTCAATCATCTTAAATGGTACTTCACTGCCTGTTCTTCTATTTTTTATTACCTCTACTACTTCTGGAATTATATCTCCAGCTTTTCTTATTGATACTGTATCACCAATTCTAATATCTTTACTTATAATGTAATCTTCATTATTAAGCGTTGCACTTCTAACAACACTTCCAGCTAGTCTAACTGGTGCAAGATCGGCACGAGGAGTTATTTTTCCAGTACGTCCAACACAAAATTCTATATTTATTAGTGTTGTTAAAACTTGCTCTGCTGGAAATTTATATGCAATAGCCCATCTTGGTACTTTTGCAGTCGCTCCAAGTTTTCTTTGATCATCTATATTATTTACTTTAATAACAATTCCATCTATATCATACTCTAAATCATGGCGATGATTATTATAGTACTCTATATAATCAGTAATTTCATTTATATCACTGATAACTCTTATATTAGGATTAACAGTAAAAGTTAACTTTTTCATTAATTCTAATGCTTCTTCTTGACTTTTTACATTATATAAATCATTATTGGGCAAATGATAAATAAACGTTGATAAATTTCTACTCGCTGCAATTTTACTATCTAACTGTCTCACTGAACCTGCTGCTGCATTTCTAGGATTAGCAAACAAACTTTGATTATTCTTAGATCTTTCTTCATTTAAATCATTAAAAGATTTAATAGGCATATAAATCTCTCCACGCACTTCAATATCAATATCTTCTGGTAAACTTAAAGGCACATTTTTTATAGTTCTAACATTATGAGTTATATCTTCACCTGTCGTTCCATCTCCACGTGTAGCTGCACGAACTAATTTTCCTTTTTCATATTTTAAAGAAACAGACAAACCATCTATTTTAAGTTCACAAACATAACTAGGATTTTTAATTACTTTCTTTACCCTAGCATCAAAATCTCTAATTTCATCTATATTAAATACATCAGCAAGTGACATCATAGGAACTTCGTGAGTTACTTTACTAAATTCACTTATTACTTGTCCTCCAACTTTTAATGTTGGTGAATCACTTCTAACTAAATCCGGATGATTAGTTTCTAATTTAATTAATTCATCCATCATAGAATCATATTCTTGATCCGTTATAGTTGGATTATCAAGTGTATAATATTCATAATTTGCTTGATTTATTTTTTTTATTAATTCATCTATTCGCTTATCTATCATTTTGTCACTCATTTCTACCATAACTATGGTAACACATTTCAGAAAAAATAAATGTTGCAATTGCAACAAATTAGTTTTATGTTAAATACCCTGTTTTTTACAAACAAAAATGTCATAAGTTTTTATATTATGACATTCTATTATTCATTTAATTAATAGCAGATTTCAAGAGATTTATAACTGGGCGAACAACGCCGCCGTTGTCGTAAAGCACTTTGTTGCTAAGCCCGCCATCACCAAGAACACACCAGGCACGGTCAGTGCTATCTGCTACCCCACTCATTGTCCAGTAACCAGCGTTATTCCCTGAATTCCATACCCAGTTTGGTGTATCACCATTACTTGATGGCATTATTGTTCCGCTTGATGCTTTTTCATATCCTAGCTCATCTGTTAATTCATCATATGTTATCATTCTTGCTTTATATCCATCTATTTCTTTTAAATCACTTGAGGTTGTTTTATCTAACGCCCAAGCATCTACTACATATTTTATATCACTATCTGCATAATTATTATTACATCCAGTATATACCCATTCCGTTCCATTATATCCACAAGTTTCACTTGAGTAGAATGCTAAATAGCCTGCGCCAGATGCTTTTTGATAAATTGATGCACTTGTATCATTTGTCACATGCATATTTACGTGATTATTTGCTGTTCCTACTCCTCCATATGTATTAACCTCAGTTGC
>CAMKQS010000019.1 GCA_946414975.1 uncultured Caryophanales bacterium
GCTTCTTCCCATTCTTTACCTTCTATTTTAATTGATACTTCTTTTAAATTTTTATTTTTTGCCATAATTACCTCCAACATCTATATAGTATATAATAATTTAATTGTTTAATCAAGCATTTTTTTTATTTTTTCTATTTGCTCATCATACGAATCACTATCAGTAATAAAGCTTCCTGAAACAACAATATCAGCATTGTTGCACAGTTTAGCAGTTATATCATTAACACCGCCATCCACTTCAATTAAATAAGCATAATTTTTATCTTTTCTTATTTTATCTAACTCATTTATTTTAACAGGACTATCATATATAAATTCTTGATGTCCATATCCTGGTTCAACACTCATAACAAGTACTAAATCCAAATATGGTAATATATCCATTATTTCTTCTACTTTAGTATCTGGTTTAATTGCCATACCTGCTTTTATGTTAAATGATTTTATATATTCAATAATCTCTATATGATTTTCTACTGCTTCATAGTGAAATGTAATAATTAATGGATTTATATTTTTATATAAATCAATATATTTTTTTACATCACTAACCATTAAATGTACGTCAAGAGGTGTTTTAACATCTTTAAGTAAATTTTCATATACATCATATGATATAGAATTATTACTAACAAATATGCCATCCATAACATCGATATGCATAAATGTTGTTTTAGTATCATCTAATTTTTTTATATTTTCTTCTATATCTTCTTTAATTGATAAAATTGATGTTGATATCATCTTTCCACCTCACTTATAAATTTTATATAATTATCATATCTAGATTTTAATATATTATTATTGATTTCATTTTTTATTCTACAATCATCTTCTAAGTTATGCATGCAATCTTTATATTTACAATACTCTCGATAATTATTAAACTCTATAAAATTATCTCTTATATCTTCTTTTTTCATTCCAATAAATGATATTTTAGAAAATCCTGGAGTATCTGCAATAAGTCCATCTAATACTTCTAATAATTCTACATGTCGTGTTGTATGTTTACCACGACCTAGAGCAACCGATACCTCACCTGTTAATAACTCTAAATTGCTATCCAGATTATTCAGTAAAGTCGACTTACCTGCACCACTTTGACCAACAAATACAGTAACTTTATCTTTAAATACTTCTTTTATGGACATATCAGTATAAACTTGATAACCAATTTTTTTATAATAATCTAAAATTTTAAATAAATTATTAATTTCGAATTCATTCAATAAATCTGTCTTTGATACATATATAATTGGTTTAATATTATTATATTCAATTATGCATAATAATTTATCTAGCAAATCTAATGAAAATTCTGGTATTTTATTACTCATAACAATTACTGCTTGATCAACATTTGCAATACTTGGTCTAATAAGTTCATTTTTTCTAGATTTTATTTCTATTATACACTTTGTATTACAATCAATTAAGGCATTATCACCAACAAGTGGTGTAATGCCCATATTGCGAAATTTTCCTCTTGCTTTGCATATATATGATTTGTTGTCTACCTTTACTGTATAATCATTACTAATTTGTTTTACTATTTTTCCTTCTATCATATTATCCTACTGCATTCTGATTAGTATTTGCTTGAATTGGAGCATTAGAACAACTAAATTTAGCTTTCAAAGTCATATCAGATGTAACTTTACTTTGGAAATTGTATTCACTTCCATTTAATTCCCAATATTTGAATTCACAATTTTCTTTTGTTGGATTAGTATTTGGTTTTACAACATATGAATTATATTCTAGTGTTTGTTGATTAAATGTACCAGATCCTCCATTAGCATCAAATTTTACTGTAAGCATCTTTGTTTTAGCAATTACAATTTTTAAATTATCATTTGTCTTAAGCTCACTATCGGCATCTTTACTTTGAGATATAATATCTCCTGCTTTTTTATCTGTAGATTCTTCTTCTGTAAATGTACAATTAATTTTATTTTCTGTACAGAATTTATCTATACTATCTTTATCATATTTTCCATTCGTAAAATCAGGATATACTGTAATTAATGTTGCATAAGTAAGTTCTATTGCATCTCCCTTAGTTAATTTTTCTCCTGCTTGAATAGTTTGTTTTGTAATACTCTTTTCTTTAACTTTACTATTTTTATCTACTTTTTCTGCAGTAATTACAACACTAATACCTGCTTTTTCTAAATCTTTTTTTACCGTATCAATATTCATACCTGTGTAATCTTCTATTGTAATTTGTTTTTTTCCTTTTGATACTGTTATTGTAACTGTACTTCCTTTTTTTACCTTAGCATTTTCTTTAGGATTTACTTTAATTACAATATTTTTTTCATATTTATCACTATAATCTTTTTTCTCTTTTACAATAAATCCATCTTCTTTTAAAATATCTATAACGTCAGACCTTTTTTCTCCAACTAGTTCATCTGGTATACTTATTTCTTTATTACCACTTTTTCCAACAACTACTGCAATTACAATACCAATAATAAGTACTGCAGCAATAATTCCAAGTATTAAAATAATCTTTTTAAAATTCTTATTTTCTTTAGTATCTTCTACTTCTGTATCTTCATTAATATGATTATTTAATCTACTTAAATTTGGCATAACCTTTGTTTCATCTAAATCATTTTCTGGATATTTGTATACTACTCTTTTTTCATCTCTTCTAACAGGATCTAAACAAGTTTTTAAATCTTCATACATCTCACGTGCTGAATCATACCTGTTTTTAGGATTTTTAGCACATGCTTTTAGTATTACATTTTCTACGATTTGTGGAATATCTGGTGATATTTCACATACTGATGGAATAGGTTCACGCATTTGTTTAATTGCAATTTCAACTGCATTTTCTCCTTTAAAAGGAAGTTTTCCAGTCAATAATTCAAACATTAAAATTCCTAGTGAATATATATCACTTTTAATAGTCGAACCACTACCATTTGCTTGTTCTGGTGGCAGATAATGAACTGATCCCATTACTGAATTAGTTTGTGTAAGTTCATTATTATTAAGTGCCATGGCAATGCCAAAATCAGTAATCTTAACTCTTCCATCCTCTAGAATCATAACATTTTGTGGTTTAATATCTCTATGAATTATATAGCTATCATGTGCACAAGATACAGCCGATGTAAGTTGTAACATAATATCTACTACTTCTTCTACTGTAAGGACTCCACGTTTTTTTATTAAACTCTTTAATGTTTTACCATTTATATATTCCATTACAATAAAATATTTACCATTATCTTCTCCAACATCGTAAACTTCTACTATGTTAGGATGCTTAAGTGAACTTGCGGAATTTGCTTCTCTTTGAAATCTACGAACAAATTTTTCATCTTCTGCAAGATCTCCTCTTAATATTTTAACTGCAACTTCACGTTCTAAAATTGTATCATAAGCTAAATATACATTAGCCATTCCACCTTCGCCAATTGATTTTATTATCTTATAGCGCTCATCGATTAATTGTCCTTTTATTATCATATATTATCCTCCTTATTTAAATAGGCAATCGATATATTGTCGCTACCCCCTCTATTATTTGCCTTAAATACCAATTTATCTAATTTTTCTTCTATAGTCATATCACTATTAAGTATTTTTTCAATAGTATTATCATCAAGCATATTTGTAAGGCCATCGCTACATAAAAATATTCCATCAATACCAAGTTCAACATTAAATATATCTACCTCAACATCAACAGATGCACCGAGTGCTCGCATAAGTACATTTTTCTTAGGGTGATTCTTTGCCTCTTTTTCACTTAATTCACCTGATTTAACAAGCAAATTAACTAGTGTATGATCAACTGTTACTTTATGTAATTTTTTGTTTTTTATAACATATCCAGAAGAATCTCCAATATTACCTACAAGTAAAAATGTTTTAGATAGGATTGCTAAAACAAGCGTTGTTCCCATCCCTGAACTTTCTTTATGCATAGATACATACTTATATATCAAAGCATTAGCTTCTTTCACAATGTCTTGAATCCAATTAATAGCATCCTCTTTATTACCTACACTACTAATTTCTTTAAAACGAGTTGCAATATGATTAAGTGCTATACTGCTTGCAACCTCACCATCTTTATGGCCGCCCATGCCATCCGCAACAGCAAGTAAAATCTCTCCAGATGCATTTTCAACAATATTTACACTATCTTCATTACGCTCTCGTACTTTACCAGGATCGGTTATATATAAATATCTCATAATCCCTCCTCATAATTAGCTCTAAGCTGACCACACGCAGCTTTAACCTTGCTACCAAACTCTCTTCTAATTGTAACATTTATATTATTTTTTTTCAATACATCATAAAACTCTAATATCTTATTTTTGCTACTTTTTTTATATTCTATATGACTTGTTTCATTATATGGAATTAAATTAACATAGCAATTAATTCCTTTAAGTAATTTACTTAGCTCAATCGCACATTCTTTTGAATCATTAACACTATCAAGCATTATATATTCAAAAGTAACTCTTCTATTAGTAACTTTAATATATTCTTTTAAAGCCTCAATTAACTCTTCTATCTTATATGCCTTATTTATATTCATTATTTTATCTCTTATCTCATTATTAGGAGCATGAAGAGAAATTGCTAAATTAACTTGTTTATCATATTTTGTAAATTCTTTAATCTTAGGAACAATGCCACAAGTAGATACGGTAATATGACGACTTCCAAGACTAATACCATTATCATCATTAATAATATCTATAAAATTAATAACATTATCATAATTATCAAATGGTTCTCCTATCCCCATTAATACTACATGTGATATTCTATCCTTAATATCTTCTTCTATTTTTAATATCTGTAAAACCATTTCATATGATTCTAAATTACGAACTTTCTTAAGTCTCCCGGATTCACAAAATTTGCATCCCATATTACATCCTACTTGCGTAGATATGCAAAGACTATTTCCATAATCGTGGTACATTAAAACAGCTTCTACTTTGTTATTATCAGATAAATTAAACAAATACTTTTTTACATCAACATCTTCATTTTTAGTAAGAATAGTTATATCATCAAAAGAAAAATTATTTTTTAAAAGACTAATAACTTCTTTACTAATATTATACATACTATCAAAACTTTTAACCCTTTTTTTATACAGCCAATCATATACTTGCTTAGCTTTAAACTTTTTATAACCATTATTTATAAAGAAAGACTCTAAATCTTTCATACTAATTCCATATATACTTTGCATAATAAAACCTCTATTCACATTTTATCATAAAATATTATTCATTTAAATAAAACTAGCAAAAAAAGTTGAGAAATTCCCAACTTATTTTTTCTATAATTAATCAAGATCAGAATAATATGGATTATAATCTGGATCATTTTTCCAATCAAGTGGATTATATACTGTACCTGTAAACCATACTTCACCAGATTTTTTATCTCTGATTATAAACATATATGGTTTATCAAAAGTTAAATCTATCTCTTCAACTGGAACATCAAATAAGTAATCAAACGATCCTCCTGCACCAGCTCCACCCATAATAGAAGCTGCTGATGCCTTAATTCCATCTTGTGTAAATTCAATATTAGCCTTATGTTTAGCATCATTTATATACATACCTTTTTCAGTAGATATTTTTGATAAATTAGCTTTTGATGGCTCAAACACATCTGTAATTCCTAATTCTTTCAAATCTTTAATTAAATCAAGATCATAATCAAATTTAAATTTAGGAATAAATCCTGTAATTTTAGTAACAACTCCATCTTTAAAGTTTTCACAATTTAATTCTTTTAAGCTACTTATAATCTTATTAAGTTCTTTAGCATCAGTCTTATTTACAAATGTATCTAGATTATCTTTTAATGGCATAACTGCTACATATTGTAAAGTAGTTCCATCATATTCTTTTAAATCTTTAGCAAATGCTTTAACATCATCATCTACATATAGTGAGAATTCTGTTGTTTTATCAACACTCTTATAGTTAGAATTAATCTGTGGAATATACTCATCTAAATAACTACTTATTATCTTGTTAATATGTTCTTCTGATTCATCACCATTTAGTTCCCATTTATTATTAGGATCAGCTAAGTATTCTCTATATGCAATATCAACAGTTTTTCTAATATTTGCTTCCCCTAATTCTTTTACTATATCGTAATTATTTAAAGAAGCAATTATTTTCATACCTGCAACCTCTTGATTTCCGTTAAATGTCTTAGGAGTAATGTGATTAGGCCCTGACCAATAAAAATTTTCGTGGGCGTAATGAACTCCTACTCCTATACCCTTTCCTAGTAAGAATTTTTCATTCCAATCCATATCAATACCTAATGCATTTATAAGTAAAAATCTTTGTTCTGGATCAATCTCACTTAACATATTATCGATTAGTTTAAGTGTCTTTTCACTAATCCAAGAATTAACATTATCTGGTGAAGCGAATGAATCATATTTTACTTCTGCACCAAATTTATCTTGAAGCTTATTTATATAATCTTCTTTAATTGAATCTTTATAAGTATCTTTTATAAATATTGCATTAGCAAGTGACATATTTGCACTATTAGTATACTTATTAGGATTATAATCTCCTATAACATTTGTGATTTGATCTTTAGAATCACCAGATGCACCAACTTCAAGCATTGCAAGAGCATATTTAATTGATAGAGGACTATATATTTTATTTACTTTTTCATTTTCTTGTTTTAAAAATGCAAGATCAAAATTTTCAAGTGAATTACCACTCATTCTATATTCTGATTTTTTGATTTTTGTAGTAACAGTAGTACTGTTTTTAGTTCCCTTTTTATTGTTTAAAATTAATACTACACCTACTGCTATTATAGCTATTATCAATATAACTAATAATATAATTACTATTTTTTTACCTTTTTTCTTTTTTTCCATAATATACCTCCTTTTTTTCCATAATATACCTCCTTTTTATAAATAAAATATATATTCATATACTCTTATAAATTTATTATACCATCTAGATAAAAAAAAAGCACATTAAATTTATTTATTTACATTTATTTACGTGTTATAATTGTAAAGGAGATAATTAAATTGAGAAAATGTAATAATTGTAATATTGAAATGTTAGATGGTTCATTATATGGAATGCCACGTTTTATGGATATGGATCACGATATCGATAAATTTTATTTCAATGTCAAAACTGGAGAAAATACAAATTTTCTAGGAATAAAATATGATGAGGCTAAAAAAATTGTTTTAAATGCTTGTGTATGTCCTAAATGTGGAAAAGTTGAACTATATGTCAGTCCAGATAATTTAAAATAAGAATTATTCTATAAAAAGGATAATCTTTTTTGTTTTAAATTAATATTATTACATATATTTTTAGAGTTAATGTTTGAAACAAAATAAATTATAGTATATAATAAGAATCAAATGAAAAAGGAGAAATATATTATGGCATACGAAGAATATTTTGATTTATATTTACTTGCTCAAGAAAAAAATGATGCACCTTATTATATTGTATCTTTTGATGTAGCTAATAGTAAAACATTGACAACAGAAGAAAATATACGCATGCATAAAAATATTGATATAATAATAAAATATGTATATAACAAATTACTTGAAACTGAAAAAAAATTAAATAAACAAATTGTAATAAAGGATGAAAGATTTTTTAAACCATGGGAAGTTGGTGTTTCTAGGTGGAGTGGGAATGGAAATTATATGGATCCATTTATTTTTGGAGATTGTTTTCAATTCACTGTTTTAAGGAATACTGTATCTAAAGAACAAATAATAAAATGGGTCGATGAATGTAAAGAAAAGTTAAATATGAAAGAAGAACTTCACTTAGCAGATGGATATTATGAAACGAATAATTGGAATGAATCTGGAACCAAGTTTTATAGAGGTTATTGCATTCAAACACTAGAGACACTACATAAATCACGAGTTCAAAAAGAACTAAAGAAAGTAAAAAAGTTAGTTATAGATAATAATAATATATAAATAAAATACTCATTTAAGGGTATTTTTTTCATATATTTAAATAGAGGTGATAATATTCAAACGTATACTGTAAAATCCGGAGATACATTATATGGAATAAGTAATCAATTTGGAGTATCTGTTACAGAACTTGCAGAATTAAATAATGTATATGGTAGTAATCTAAAAATAGGTCAAGTATTAAAAATTCCAAATAAATCAGGTATTAATCCTGATAATATGTTTATGTATACTGTAAAATCTGGTGATAGTCTATATAGTATTGCAAGAAAGTATAATACTACTGTTGCCGATATTATGAATTTGAATTATTTAAAAAGTTATAATTTATCTATCGGTCAAGTTCTTAGAATACCAGAAACATATACTAAAGAAGAAGAAATGATACTGCCTAATTATACTAATTATATTGTGAAAAAGAATGATACTCTATATACTATTGCAAATAATAATAATATTGATGTTGCTACTTTAAAAAAAGATAATTCTCTTGTTAACAACAATATAAGTGTTGGTCAAATACTAAAAATACGAACAATGGATAATATAGTTGAGTCTTGTTTTGGACCTGATTATACACCACCTACTAATATTAATAATACTGTTAATTATACAGTAAAAAAAGGAGATAATTTATATGATATAGCTAAAAGATATAATACTAGTACTAGTAATATTATAAGCTTAAATAATTTAAAAAATAATAATTTGTCTATTGGTCAAGTATTAAAGATTCCAATATCAAATAATACTAGTAATACTATTAAATATACTGTTAAATCCGGTGATAATTTATATAGTATAGCTAAAAAATATAATACTACTACTAACGATATAAAGAAAAAAAATAATCTTAGTAGTAATCTTTTATCTGTTGGTCAAGTATTAATTATATAGGAGGTTTATGAATACATATAATATAAATGATACGAATTTTATAAATTCTAATGAATATCAAGAATTTATAAAAAATAATCCTGTTGTTGGATTTTTAAAAATTAGAGCTTTTGCTGCTAGCGGAGCTATACCTATTAGTAATATGAAAGTTGTTGTTAGTAAAAATGTTAATAATGATAATGTAATATTTTATGAAGGATATACTAATTCTTCTGGTGTTATTGAAAAAATTACTCTTCCTGCTCCTAGATTGGAAATAAATAATATGAATATGCCAAATAGAACTAGTTATTTAATAACTGCTACTTATAGTGATAATAATATTAAAACATATGAAATAAATATATATGAAAATGTATCAGTAATTCAAAACATTAGTATTACCCCTACTATGAATAGAGGAAGTGATACTATTTGGCTATAAGATATCCTGTAGTACCTAATAATATAACAGTTCATTTAGGTGCTCCTGATGAATCAGCAAAAAATGTTACAATACCATTTACAGATTATATTTCAAATGTTGCATCATCTGAAATATACCCTACTTGGCCTAAAGAAGCAATTATTGCCAATATTTATACTATTATTTCTTTTGCTATGAATAGAATTTATAATGAATGGTATAGATCAAAAGGATATAATTTTGATATAACATCATTACCTACTTATGATCAAACTTATATAGAAAATAGATCAACATATGAAAATATTGATAATATAGTTGATGATATATTTAACAATTATGTAGTTAAAAAAAATCAAATCCAACCTTATTTTACAAGATATTGTGATGGCAGAATTACTACTTGTGATGGATTATCACAATGGGGTACTGTAAGTCTTGCTAATCAAGGAAAAAATTTTTTAGAAATATTAAAATATTATTATGGAAATAATATTGAGATTAAATATAATGCCATGGTTGGTGATAATACAGGAGCATTTCCCGGTTATAATATATCTTTAGGAAGTGCTGGAAATCCAGTTCTTGCAATTCAAAGAGATTTAAGAAGAATAAGACAAAACTACCCTGCTATTCCTAATATATATAATACAGTTGGAATATATGATCAAGAAACTGTTGATGCAGTTAAAAAATTTCAAGAAATATTTAGCTTACCTATTACTGGAATTGTAGATAAAGCAACTTGGTATAAAATTAAATATGTTTATACTAGTGTAAAAAAATTATCTGATCTTTATTCTGAAGGAATAACAGAAGAAGAAGCAACTTTTCTTTATACCGATAGACTAGATTATGGAGATACAGGTATAGAAGTTGAATATGTTCATTATTATTTGGATGCAATTGCTTTTTTAGATAAAGATATACCTAGATTGCCAACTAATTCTATATATGGCAATAATACTATTACTATGGTAAAAGCATTTCAAGAAAAATATAAACTACCAGTAACTGGAGTATTTACTTATAGTGACTGGATTGTTTTAACTGATGCATATGATTCAATATTAAAATCATTTCCTAAAGAATACCAAGAATATGTTAACGAATTATATCCCGATTATTTTTTAACTAGAGGTATGACTGGAAATGACGTTAAAAGATTTCAAAAGTTCTTACTTGCTATATGTAAATATGATAAATCAATACCTGGTGTTATTGTTAATGGTAATTTTGATGAATTAACTGAAAAATCAGTTTTAAAATTGCAGGAAGATTATGGATTTGATATTAATGGTATAGTTGGACCTTTACTTTGGAAGAAAGTTGTAGAACTTGCAAAAAGATAGATACTTTTTAAGCACCTATCTTATTTTTTTATAATTGGAACTATTCTTTTTATATAGCTATTTATGCCATTACTTGCAGTATATATATCTTTATATATACTAAAATTATTATGATAAAAACTATCGAAATAATCAATATTATGAATTATAAAATTAATAGCTTTAATATATTTATCATGATATTCTTCTTGATTAATTGACTCACTATTTATTATATTTTTTAAATTACCATTATCTATCATTCCCAATAACTTTTGAAAAACTGTCATTAATTTATTATATTTCATTGAATTTACAATATCATCATACGGATAAAAGGCATTACCTCTATTATATAAAATACCATCATTTGTAGGATCTAATATATATGTTTTACTATCTTTTCTTGCTGCAGTAATTAAATGATTTGGAAAATTAGTATTTTGTGTCATGTTTCCAATAACTTTAGCAAATTTTTTCCCTTTAATATTTTTATTTAAATGGGCTATAGATATTTTTTCTAATGAAGCAATTGAATCTTTAGAAGCACTAACTACTAATGTATCACTTTCAATAGCCATTTTATTATATATATCACTTAGCATGCTAGCTATTGATCTACATACTCCACTACCTCTTATTACATCAACACCCATTAATTTTGGTAAATCTTTCATTTTAGTATTATATTCAAAACTATGTCCATACGATAAATAACCCTTTCGATACATATATACATATATTGCAAATATTTCTACTACATCTTCAATATTAAAATCTTTCATTAATTTACTAAAATTGGTAATTACCTTATCATACATTTCTTTTACTTCTTTATAATCTTTAGTAAAAGTAGCAGTTCTTTGGCTCAATAATGTATCTACTAAAAATGGTAACATAGCAATATTCTGAATATCAACATTTGCACATTTATTAGCTGCAACAGTAGCAATAATACCACCTAAAAATTCTATCGTTCTTATATATTCTTGATGTTTTGATTTCATATAATGCCCCCTTTTGCTTGCGTTAAGTAACATAAAATGCTTATATGTGCAAATACAACATTATTATTTGTTACTTCTTTATTATTGCAAGCATTTAGCAGTTTACTTTCATCTAAAGTAATTTTTTTAATATCAATTCTAAGTATAAATCATTATCTAGTTAAAAACTATATTTTAATTCTATGTCATCAGGCATGTTTGGTAATTTTTTAACTAAAGGCTTTTTATATTCCAATGCATTATTATATGCATGTTTATCTGCAACATATGCAGCAATTTGAAATGCTTGAAGTCCATAATTTAATTCTTCTGGATTATCTCCATATATTCTTTTAGATAGTTCTTTATCGACATCATCATTTATTTTTTCTATAGCCTTATTAATATATAAGTGAAATGATTTAACCCCCATATCTTTATTTTCTCTTGCAAGATTATGATAAAAATTTGAAAATGCATCATTTAATTGTGATATTAATACACTATACATATCAATATTCTTACTTCTTGATACATCTTCTATTTTTTTATACACTTCTACTATAACATCCTTATACAAATATGTTCCAAGCTCATCTAAAGAATATCCTAATCTTTCTAAAATACTTAATACTTGCATATTTTTATTTTCTTCTTCGGTAAAAACCTGAGTATATCCTTGTTTAAATAAAGAATATTTCTTCTTATCCTCATTTGCCTCATTCATAGCATAGCTAACTCCATTTACAATTAATAATAAATTTTCATATTCAGAAAACAATCTTCTTTCTTTAACCATAAATAATCATCCTTTCTTTTAATCAATATTTAGACATTAAAAAATCACGAATAATGCATTCGTGACTCCAATATTAACAAAAATATTGTGTAGGTTTCCCCGAGATAGCTCGTCTTTAGACTATATCTCCTCACTTGCAATTAAATTATACACTATTTTATTTATTTGTCAATAACTATCCTATTCTATTCTTATCTAAAGTAAGAATTTTCTTTTTGTTAAAATCTTCAGTAAGAGATGAAAATTTCTTATATCCCATATCTATTAATGATTCTAATAAGATTTTTTCATATTCTCCATATAAATAAAAAAATGTTTGTAAGAAAAATTTACCTTTCTTACCATCTATATCTTCTTTTATCTTGTTTAACATATTATTGGTAATAGTATCATTAATTTTATTTGTGTTTTTAGATATCATTTTTAAATATTCTTTATATGTATCAAACTCATATAAGGCACACTTTTCTACTTCATCTTCATAATACTCAGTTTCACAATGAAATATACCATCTGTATCTCGTTCACTACCCCATCTTTTATCCTTCATCTCATCTGGTATATTTAAATATGTTGAATTTAAATATTTATTATTCAAATATTCAATATAGTGTCTATACTTATTTATATATTTTGTATCATTATACATCTTACCATTTATAATACTAGAATCACTTTTTAACTTACATTGATCAATTGTATTTTGTGGTATAATTCCTAAATATAATAAAACAATATCGGTTGCAATTATCGGCTTGCAATCAAATACAAAAATTTTTCTTGGATAAAAACTATCTATTATTTCTTTATCCAGTTTATTATATGTATCACTTTTCATAAGTATTGTTGCATTATCGTTAATTTTTAAACTAGCCTTATTAAGATCAAAAAATGTATCAACAGGATTTAATACTTTTAATCTAGGATTATTAATATTATTTTTTAATGGCTCAATAATTATAAAATCACCATCATTAAATTTAATATCTAATAGAAAATTATGTACATTAGATGCTAGTGAATTTATTGAAAAATGTTTAGTATCACGATAATAATATGATACTAACTTATTATCTTTAATATCTTGCTTTGTTAAATCTTTGCCAATATTAATATCTTTATATTTATAGCTTTTATGTCTAATACATTCAAGTATAAAGCCATATGGATTTTGTATTAAATGATATGCATTAGTGTGGTTAAGAGGATAATATTCCATATTTATAGGTATAAATTTTTCTTTTACAATTCTAACTAAGACAAAATCATCTAGAGTAAAGTCTCTATTAAAGCTATTTTTTAAAAGTAATACCTTATTTACTATATCTTTATAATCTTTAAAACATGCATTTATTCTATATACTCCATCTTCTTTAGTAATATACTTATCTACAAATTTCATAAATATCTCCTTTCTTTAATATACTATTTTCGTGAAAAAACAATGCTTATTATAACACATTATTATATTTTTTTTTAAAAAGTGTTATAATATTTAAAACTTTTGGAGTGTGGTTTTTATGTATAAAACAAATATTAATTTAAATTTATATAAAACTTTTTATGATGTAGCTAAATATGGTAATATTTCTAAAACTGCAAAATATACATTTACATCCCAGTCTGCTATAAGTAAATCTATTAAAAAGCTTGAAGAAGAACTGGGAGTTCAGTTATTTTATCGAAATCTAAATGGTGTTGAACTTACTGATAAAGGTAAAGATCTTTTATATTTTGTAGAAAAATCATATAGTAATTTAATAATTGCTGAAAGAACTATGTTAGAAACTGAAAATTTAGAAAGAGGAAAGTTATCTATAGGAATGCCTTCTAATATAGGGTCATTCTTCTTATTTGATAAAATAATAGATTTTCACAATAAATATCCAAATATAGAAATAACTATTATTACTGGTTCAACTTCTAACTTAATTAATCTACTTGATTCTCATAAAGTTGATTTTGTTATTGATACATCTCCCATTAATGTTAAGTTAAATGATGGTATAAAAGTGACTAAATTAGATGAAGTGAAATACTGCTTTATTGTAAAAAAGGATACCAAAAAGATTGAATATAAAAGTATAAATAGTCTAAATGATTTAAAGGATAAACCATTAATACTACCTATTTTAGGGACTGCAAATAGAAATGATTTAGATGAACTTTTAATGAATAATAATATTAATATTGAAAATGTTATTAATATACATACAAGTGAAATGATAATTTCGGCTGTAAAGAAAGATTTAGGTATTGGATATATTATTTATGATTTGATTGAATCAGATGTTAAAAATAATGAATTAGATATTTTAAATATTAAAGAAAAATTACCTACTGTAGAAATAAATATAGTTTTTGATAAAAGCTTTTTAACAACTGCTCCTAAAAAATTTATTGAAACCTATATAGATTATGAATTTAATTTATAATTATTTGAAGGAGAAATATGTCTATTTAAAGTATAATCTTAATATAGGGATTATATTTTTTTTAGGAGTTGATAAATTTGAAAAACTATGGATATCAAAATGAATATGACTATGTAGAATTATTTCACAATAAATACTTGCATGAACTTGATGATAATTCAAAAAGATTTCTAAATGAATTATTTGGTGATATTATAAATGATAATGAACCAATTAAATGTTGGAAAAATCGAATGGTACAAAAGGCTGACATTTTTATTAGATATGGAAATCATATTAAAAATATAAGTTTAAAATGTGGAAAAAGCAATTCGATGCATCATGAACAAGTGCAGGAATTTAAGAGATATTTAGAAAAATTAAGTATTCCTTATAAAGTTATTGATAAATATATGGATTATCATTTTGGATATGCTAAAGATGATAATGGAAAATATGATTACTCACGGGTTTTAAGTGCTGATGAATACAAAACCATATATCAAGATGAATTAGATATATTTAATAGTTCAATTAACAAAACTAGAATAATTGTAGATATGATTGATAGGTTTATTATAAGGGGTAGAAACTCTGATTATGATATTGATGCTCTAGTATGTGGTACAGTTGATGATTATGTATGGATTATGAAATATGATTTATATGATCTAATACTATCTAAAAGAGCATTAGATTATACTTCTCCTCACATTGCCTGCATGACAATTGGACCTAAAAAAAGAAATTTAAATGGCAATTCTAAAAATTACAAAGATAAATATTTGGTCTGTATTAGATGGAATTTTATTAGGGAATCAATTATAGATTTTAAAAGTAAAAAATAAGTATTCGATTCTGGTCACAAAAAAACTAATCCGTTTATGAATTAGTTATCTATTAAAACTCTATAATAGAGTAAGAACCAATAATGGAGCAAGTGACCAGAATCGAACTGGCATTTCAACCTTGGCAAGGTCGTGTACTAACCATTGTACTACACCTGCAGTAACAAAGATATTATAGCACATCTATAATTATTTGTCTATATAATTAATATATAAATTTATCAAACAAAAAAACAATAGATATTTTATCATATTGCTTTTTACTTACGTCTAGATTTCTTATGCTTTTTCTTCTTTAATTTAGCTTTAATAATAATTACCAATAATACTATTATTCCTAAAGGTATTAATAAAAGAAAATAATTATAATACTTAATATCTTTATCTAGGTATACTTTATAAGTATCTAATGTATTATTATCATAAATTATTTTTACTTTACCTAAATAATCACCTTTTTTTATTTTTCTATTTAATACTTCTACACCTTTATATTCATACTTTATTTTATTTATATCAACATCATTACTTAAATACTTTTTTATACTTTTATTGGAATAAATATTATATTCTTTGGTTTTGCTTTCTTTTACTTTAATTGTTTTTAATAATTGTTTTTTCTTTAATATTTCTTTATACGAGTAATTTGAGTCAAAATAGTTATATAAATCCATGGTATCTGTAATGTGATTTGGTAATTTTTCTGCATTAAGTGTGATTACTAAGTAATTAACATTATTAAGTGTTGATGTAGATGCTAAACAATAATTAGCTTCATTCGTAAAACCTGTCTTTGATCCTGTTAAACTACTTATATCAATGCCATATTTTTTGGCTACACTATTAGTTGTTTTAGTAAGTTTAATATTATTTGTAGTAGTATATTCATCTTTATTAAATACATCTTTAAATTTTTCATTTTTTATTGCATATTTTAATAATAATGCCATATCATTAGCTGTTGAATAATTATCTTCATCTTTACCTATTGGATTAGAAAAATGTGTATTTGTCATACCTATTTCAGATGCTTTTTTATTCATTAAATTGGCAAACTCTTCAATACTTCCAGCTATATTATTAGCAAGTATTTGTCCTGCATCAGCACCACTAGGAAGCATTAGGGCATATATTAAATCATTATACGTTACTTTATCTCCTGCTTTAAATCCTGCAACTGCATAACCATTAAGTCCCGATAAATCTTTATATGTTACTGTAACTGTATCATCTAGATTACTAACATTTTCAAGTGATATAATAGTTGTCATTATTTTTGTTAGAGATGCAATACTACTTTTTTCATTAGAATTTTTTTCATAAATTATATTATCATCATTTAAGTTATATACTATTGCATATTTAGAATTAACATCTATAGCTTTTATATTTAATGAAAATAATAAAAATAAAATAATGAAAACAAAAAACTTCTTCATATCATCACCATTATAAGTATAGCATATAAAAGAAGTTTATAGTATTTATTTTATAAATTTTCGATAATTTATTTTTTTTACTTTCTGTAAATAACAATCTCCACATAAAGGAACATATTTAACATTATCACACTCTCCATCGATTAATATTTCTTTTCCTTCTAAAGTATAAGAGTTATCAATCATTCTACCTGCATATCGAGCAATTTCTCCACATTCACATAAAGTCTTAATCTCTTCCAAGTTTTCAGCAATTTCAAGTAATCTTGTTGCGCCTTCAAATCCTTCCATTTTAAAATTAGTTCTAAGACCATAACAAATTACTGGGATATCAAATATTTTAGATGATAGATATAATTCATCAATTTTTTCTTTTGATAATAATTCAGCTTCATCTACTAATATACATTTTAAATCTCCTGTATATCTATTTTGTATTGATTCAATAATGTTAGTATTATCATCAATTAAAATATCAACACTTCTTGTAAGCCCTATCCTAGAATCAAGATTATTATTTCCTTTAGTATCTTTTTTTGGTTTCATAACTAATACTCTAAAACCATTCTCAGTATAATTATAAGCAGTTCTAATAAGATCAATAGTTTTACCACTATTCATTGTTGCATATTTGAAATTTAATTTAGCCATATAATCCCTCCCTAAAATGGCATTTTAAAATTCCCGCTTTTCATTCTTTTCATCATTGTCTTCATTTGCTCAAATTGTTTTAATAATCTATTAATCTCTTCAACACTACGGCCACATCCTTTTGATATTCTTTGTTTTCTAGAATTCTTAATAACATCAGGATGTTTTCTTTCATATGGTGTCATAGATAATATAATAGCTTCAATATGAGCCATATCTTTAGGATTTACTTTAACTTTTTTTAATTCTTTTGGAACTCCTGGAATTAGCTTAATTAAACTTTCTAGTGGTCCCATCTTTTTTATTTGTTTAAATGTAGATAAGAAATCTTCCAAATCAAATTTTCCTTGTTCCATTTTTTTTGCAGCTTTCATGGCTTCATCTTGGTCGATAGTATTTTCAACTTTTTCAACAATACTCATCAAATCTCCCATACCAAGAATTCTCTCAGCCATTCTATCTGGATAAAATTCATCTAGTCCATCCATTTTTTCAGAAACACCGACAAATTTTATTGGTACGTTTGTTAAATGTCTAATTGAAAGTGCGGCTCCACCTTTAGTATCACCATCAAGTTTAGTTAAAATTGCTCCTGTAAGAGGTAATTTATTATTAAATCCTTCAATTACATTAACCGCATCTTGTCCTGTCATACTATCTATTACAAGTAGTATTTCATTTGGTGATACTTCACTATTTATATTGTTAAGCTCATCCATTAAATTTTCATCTATATGAAGTCTTCCTGCTGTATCTATTAATACATAATCAAATTTATTTTCTTTCGCATAATTAATTGCATTTTTACTAATAGTAACAGGATTATTATTACCCTCATCATAAACTTCTATATTTAATTCTTTACCTATTTGTTTTAATTGATCAATAGCAGCTGGTCTATACACATCACATGCAACAAGTAATGGTTTTTTCTTATATTTTTTTCTAAGTAATAAAGCAAGTTTTCCAATAGTTGTAGTTTTACCACTACCTTGTAATCCAACTAACATTAATATAGATGGATTACCACTTGTATATAATTCTTTTTTCTCTCCACCAAGTAAATCTACAAGTTCATCTTTTACTATTTTTACAAATAGTTCACCAGGCTTTATACTCTTTTTAACTTCTTCACCCAATGCTTTTTCTTTTACTGTTGCGATAAACTCTTTTACTACTTTATAGTTAACATCTGCCTCAAGTAGTGCAAGTCTAATCTCTCTTGTTACATCACTAATATTATCTTCTGTTATTTTTCCATAACCCTTTATTTTATTCATTACATTTTGTAGTCTATCTGACAAATTCTCAAACATAAAATCACCATATTAATTATAACGATATTTTTAATGTTTGTAAAGAAAAAGGCATAGTTTTAGCATTATTCTTAATAGCATTATTAACATAAATACATATATGTAAAAAAAATATTCCTGTTCTATTAGGAATATTTATATTTAGTTATAATATAAAGATAGTAACGATTTAGAGATAGTTATAACTGGGCGCACGACGACATCTTCGCTGTAGGCGTAGCGGCTGTTGCCCAAGCCACTGCTGAACACGCCCCAAACATTAGACGACGAACCATTTCTTGGACTAGAAGTCCAATACAAAGAATTAATGTGTAACCAACTTGGTGCTTCTGCTGATTTAGAACAAAATCCTGATTGTATACAAGAATCATCGCTATAACCTAGACTTTTTAAATCTTCTAGAGTAATTAATCTTGCATCACTTGCGGCTGGGGCTTGTGCAGATGCCCAGGCATCTACTGCATATTTTACTTCTGATTGTGCATAATCTGTTGTACATCCAGAAATTACCCAAGAGCCATTTACTTTTCCACAAGTTTCACTTGTATAATATGCCATGCATCCATACCCATTCCAATTATATGCTGTTCCTACTGAAGTATATGTATATCTGTTTACATGACCTGCTCCATATTGATTTACTTCTGCTACTGTTAATGGTTCTGCTTTTAATAATGTTACACTTGAATCTGTATCTTTGATTACATAATAATCTACATTATTATAGCTTACTTGATCTCCTATGTTATATGGTCTAAATGTTATTGTTCCATAATGATAATATCCATCTTCTGTATCATCAGTTACATCTACATTATTTACTTTACAGTTAGTCATATAAATAGTTCCATCATAATTTACTGTTACATCACACGATACTGGCTTTCCTGTATAGTCTATTGTTAATGTTGTATAATCAGATACTGGGCTACCATTTGTATTATAATATGCTACTGATGCAGTTTTTAAAGCTAATCCATACATATCTACATATTCTTCATTTGTTATATCTCTAGTACCATAGTGGTAATATCCATCTTCTGTAGATGAGTCTTTTACAGCTTTAGTTCCTACAGAACATTCAGATAAATATATTCCTCCATTTTTTTTCATTTGCATTACATTACAAACTACTTCTTTACCTGTATATTCTACATTTAAGTTTTTTAAATCTGTTGGAAATGCTCCTGTATCCATTAAGTAAGTAGCTATGGCTAATTCTACTGCTCTACCATATGCATCAATACTTCTTTTGTCTGCACTAATCCTAGCTTTTCTTATTATATTCATTACTAGCGGTGTTACTATTAAAGCTAGTATTGCTAAAATTACTAAAACTGCTATTAATTCTATTAAAGTAAAACCTTTCTTTCTTTTCATAATCATACTCCTATTCTATATATAATTCTATCAAAAATAAAAAAATTAGACAAGATTTATTTCTAAATTTGTCTAACCTTTGGACCTTGTAAATTTAACTGTGTAAATTCGTATTCTTACCACCAGTTAGAATCACT
>CAMKQS010000020.1 GCA_946414975.1 uncultured Caryophanales bacterium
TAACATATGATTAAATATATATCACATTTAGGGGGTCACCATGTATTATAAAAAACAAAAAAATAGTAAAAAGCTATTGACAAAAATATATTAAAATTATATAATCAATATCGTAATGAAAAAGGAAAGCGATGTATCCACATCCACCTGATTGCTTATGGCGATGGGTAATGCCAATGATACGGTTTTTTAAGTGGATACTAGTTATCTACTTTTTTCATGGTATAAGATATAATTGGAGGTGTTTGTTATCGCAAACAGAGAAAGAGATTTGTTTATAAATGAACAAATTCGTGCAAAAGAAGTTATGGTTATTGGTCCAAATGGTGAACAATTAGGAGTAAAAACGTTAAAAGATGCTCTAACACTGTCATCATATGCAGGTTTTGATTTAGTACTTATTAATCCAAAGGGAAATCCACCAGTTTGTAAGGTAATGGATTATAATAAATTTAAGTATGAAAATAAGAAAAAAGCAAAAGAAAATATAAAGAAGCAACGTAGTGCAAACTTAGATATTAAAGAATATCGTCTTTCCGTTGCAATTGATATTCACGATTTTAATACTAGAGTTAAAAATTCAAGTAAATACTTAGAAAAAGGCCATAGAGTTAAAGCTTCAATTCGTTTTAGAGGTAGAGAAATGGCTCATACAGAATTAGGTAGAGATGTACTTCTTAAATTTGCTGATGCACTAAAAGATGTTGCAGAAATTGAACAAAAACCAATTTTAGATGGACGTAACATGACAATGATGCTTATGCCAAAAAAAGAAAAATAGGAGGAAAAGTATGCCAAAAATTAAAACACATAAAGGAACTGCTAAAGTAGTAGGAAATAATGGAAAAATAGGTCATCCTGGAACAAGACATAATACAGGAAAGAAAAATACTGCATCAAATAGAGCTGGAAGAAAAGCTTCTCGTTTAAGTAAAAGTGATGCAAAAAGACTAAAAAATGTACAATATTAATAAGGAGGAATTATAGTGAGAGTTAAAGGAAGTAATATCCATAAAAATAGAAGAGTTAAAGTATTAAAATTAGCTAAAGGTTACTTTGGAAGTAAACATAAACTTTATAAAACTGCAAAAGAACAAGTAATGCATTCATTAAAATATGCATATAGAGATAGAAGACAAAACAAACGTGAAATGCGTAAGTTATGGATTACAAGAATTAATGCTGCTTGTCGTGAAAATGGAATTAGTTATTCTAAATTTATTAATGGACTTTCAAAAGCAGGAGTTGAAATTAATAGAAAAATGTTAAGTGAAGTTGCAATTGATAATCCAAAAGCATTCACATCACTTGTTGAGCTTGCAAAATCTGGCAAGGTAAAAGAAACAAAAAAGACAGTTGAAAAAAGTACTAAAGAAGTAAAAAAGGTAAAAGAAACAAAAGAAGAGAAAAAGGATTATTCTAAAATGACAGTTGCAGAATTAAAAAATTTAGCTAAAGAAAAGAATATTACAGGATATACAACAATGAAAAAAGCAGAATTAGTTGCTGCTTTAGAAAAATAATATTTATTAGATAAAATGATTTAATATCATTTTATTTTTTTGTTATTGAACTTATACTGATTTTGTGATATATTTATAATTAATAGTAGAGGTGATTTATGTGGATGGAATTATTATTCTGGTTATAATAATTGTTGTAGGAGTTTACTTTAGGAGAGTTGATAAAGTAGTTACTGGAGTAGCTATAGTAGATATTTTCTTGCGCCTATTTAGATTTTTAGTTGAAAATATTCAGATAAATGGAATATCTGAATATATTGAAAAGTATTTACCTGCCAGTATTCCCAACATAATTAATGAGTATACTTCAGATATTCTTAATAATATTTTATTATGGGTATATGTAATATGCATGGCTGTATTTTTAGGTTATACAATAAGATACTTTATATCAAAAAAGTAAAAAAAGGACATATGTTTGGTAAAATGTATGTCTTTTTGATTAAATAGTTGTAAAACATTAATAATTATGGTACACTTAGAGTAGCTGGGATAAGGAGAATAGCAATGTATGAATATATAAAAGGTAATATTATTGATGTTGATACAAATTATGTTATTATTGAAAATAATGGAATAGGATATATAGTATACGTAGCTAATCCATATTCTTATAAAATAGGAGATAATAAAATATATATATATCAATATGTAAAAGAAGATGAGTTAAGTTTATATGGTTTTAAAGATAAGCAAGAGAAAAGTTTATTTTTAAAATTAATTGGTGTAAAAGGTTTAGGATGTAAAATGGCTTTACCAATGTTTGCAACAGGTTCTACTGATAGTATAATATCTGCTATTGAAAATGAAGATATTTCATATTTAAAAAAATTTCCTAAAATTGGTGATAAAGTAGCACGACAAATAATATTAGATTTAAAAGGAAAATTAGTTTCAAATGAAGTTAATGTTGTAAATAATAAAGAACTTATAGAAGCATTAAAAGCTTTGGGGTATAAATTAAATGATATAAACAAAATAATAGGTAAAATAGATAATAGTAAATCAATAGAACAACAGATAAAAGATTCATTAAAATTGCTTTTAAAATAGGAGGTGATTAGATGGATGAAAGGATAATTACACGAGATGTTTTATCTGAAGATAATTTTGATAATAGAATAAGGCCTCAATCACTGGATGAATATATTGGTCAGAGTGAAAATAAGGAGAATTTAAGTATATTTATAAAAGCTGCAAAAATGCGCGGAGAACCTTTAGATCACGTATTACTTTATGGTCCTCCTGGATTAGGGAAAACTACTCTTGCAGGTATTATTGCTAATGAACTTGGTGTTAATATAAAAACAAGTAGTGGACCAGCTATTGAAAAATCAGGAGATTTGGCAGCAGTATTATCCAGTTTGGAAGAAGGGGATGTATTGTTTATTGATGAAATACATCGTATTCCAAGGTTTGTTGAAGAAATTCTTTATTCCGCAATGGAAGATTATACACTAGATATAATAGTTGGGAATGATTCATCAAGTAGGAGTATTAAAATAGATCTTCCACCATTTACTCTTGTTGGAGCAACAACTCGTGCTGGAGATTTAACAAGTCCCTTAAGAGATAGATTTGGAATAACTTGCAAGTTAAATTTTTATAATCAAAATGAACTAAAAATGATTGCAAATAGAACTAGTAGAGTATTAGATTGCCCAATTACTGATGATGCAGCTTTAGAGTTAGCACTAAGAAGTAGAGGAACACCTAGAATAACAAATAGGTTATTTAAAAGAGTAAGAGACTATGCACTAGTTATGGGCGATGGCAAGATAGATTTAGATATTGCAAAAATTGCTTTAGATAAACTTAAAGTAGATAGACTTGGACTTGATGATACAGATTATCACTTGTTAAAATCAATAATAGACAGATTTAATGGTGGACCAGTAGGAATTGAGGCTATAGCTTCAAGTATTGGTGAAGAACAAAGTACAATAGAAGATGTGTATGAACCATACCTATTGCAGATAGGTTTATTAAAAAGAACAAGTAGGGGAAGAATGGTAACAGAAAAGGCTTATAAGCATTTGAATATACCATATAATAAAAAAAGTTAGGGGATAATAATATGGAAAAGAAAAAGGAAGCAGTATTATTAATAAAAAAGAAGTTAGATGGACAAACTTTTATGACTTATAAAGATATAGCAGGTATTACGGGTTATCATCCTAAATATATATTAAGATTAAAAAAAGAAATTAAAGAAGGTACTATAAGTATAGAACATGGGAATTTGAATAGAAGACCAGTTAATGCTATAAGTGATGAAGAGAGAAAGTATATTATAAGTTTGTATAAAAGAAGTAATGCTAGCATAAAAAAATTCTGCAATTTTTATGGTAAAAGAAGTTATTCATGCATATATAATATTTTGAAAAAAGAAGGTTTATTAAAAAATTCAAAATAATAACCAATAAACATTTCTATCATATATTATGATAGAGGTGTTTTTTTCATGAATTTATGTGATTTAAAATTAAATGAAAAAGCAAAAATAAAAAAAATAAATCATGATAGTTCTATTAAAAGAAGATTATATGATTTAGGTTTAACAAAGGGTGCTAAAATAGAATTGATGTTAATAAGTCCTAGTAAGTGTATAAAAGCATATCATATTAGAGATTCTTTAATAGCAATTAGAAATAAGGATGCAAAAAAAATAGAAATAAGTGGTCTTGATGAATAAAAAAATAGCGCTTATTGGAAATCCCAATGTAGGAAAAAGCACTTTATTTAATTTATTAACAGGGATGCATCAACATACAGGTAATTGGACAGGAAAAACTGTTGATATTGCTATTGGAAAATATAAAAATATAGAAATATATGATCTTCCAGGAACGTATTCCTTAATTCCTCATTCTAAGGAGGAAGAAGTAACATCTAATTTTATAATTCATGGTTCATATGACATTGCTTTAATTGTATGTGACGCAACAATGTTAGAAAGAAATCTTAATTTGGTATTACAAACTTTAGAAGTAACTAATAATGTAGTTTTATGCCTTAATATGATTGATGAATTAAAAAATAAAAATATTTTTATTGATTCAGAAAAATTATCTTCTATTTTAAATATCCCCGTAATAGAAGTAAGTGCTAAAAATAAAGAAGGAATAGATAAAATTATAAATGTATTAAATGAATTTCAAAGTAAAGAAACGTATAAGATAAAATATAATAAAGAAATAGAAGAGTGTATAGAATTATTAAAAAATAAAAATATAAGTAGATTTGAAAAATTAAAGAATATTATAGATGGAGATAATAAGGATATTAATTCATATTTACTTTCTTTAAATATTAATCCAGTAGATAGTATTATGGAGAATGTTTACATTGAATGTGAAAAAATAGCTAATGAGGTTGTAAAAAAGCACAATAATAAAAAGAATAATAAAATTGATAAATTATTAACTAGTAAATTAACAGGTATTCCAATTATGTTATTAATTTTATTTATAACTATGTATATATCGATAGTAGGTGCTAGTTATCCTTCAAATTTATTATTTAGTATTTTTGGTAAATTAAAATTATTTATTAATAGTATTCTTATTAATATCCATGTTCCTAAACTTATAATTAATTTTTTAATGGAAGGAATATATCAAGTGTTAACTTGGGTTATATCAGTTATGCTACCACCAATGGCTATATTTTTTCCTATATTTACAATTTTAGAGGATTATGGTATTTTACCAAGAATTGCTTTTAATTTAGATGGTTATTTTCAAAAGAGTAATGCCTGTGGAAAGCAAGCGTTAACTATGTGTATGGGGTTAGGTTGTAATGTAGTTGGAGTAACTAATGCTAGAATAATTGATTCAAAAAGAGAAAGACTTATTGCAATTATTACTAATAGTTTTATTCCTTGTAATGGAAGGTTTCCAGGATTAATAACTATAATATCTATTTTCTTTATTTTAAAAAGTAAATTATTAACATCCTTTGTAAATGTATTAGTATTTTTTTGTATAATAGTTATAAGTATATTAATAACGCTAATTATAAGTAGAGTATTATCTAATACTATTTTAAGGGGAGAACATTCATTTTTTACGCTAGAGTTACCACCATATAGAAAACCAAATTTTATAAAAGTAATTATAAGATCTATATTTGATAGAACGATACGTGTTTTATCTAGAGCTATAGTAATCTCTATTCCTGCAGGCATAATAATTTGGTTATTATTAAATTTGAGTATTAATAGTCATAATTTAATATATTATTTAACAAATATTATTAATCCTTTTGGAAACTTAATAGGACTTGATGGAGTAATACTATTATCATTTATACTTGGTTTTCCCGCAAATGAGATTGTAATTCCAGTTATGTTAATGATATATTTATCAAATAATACAATGATGGATATTAATAATATAAGTGAAATAAAAAATATATTGATAAGTAACAATTGGACTATAAAAACAGCACTTTGTACGCTTTTATTTATTGTATTTCATTTTCCATGCTCAACTACATTATTAACAATAAAAAAAGAAACTTCAAGTGTAAAATGGACTATTCTTTCATTTTTTCTACCCCTTTTAATAGGTATAATACTTTGTTTTATTATTAATAGTATATTTAATATAGTTTCATGTTTTTGATTTATATTGAATTTTATTTATAATTTTGTTAAAATATATATTAGATTAAAGTAGTAAAAGGAGTGGGTATGAAAAGTGATAAAAAGGGTTTAATTATTGCAGGTATTATAATATCTTCTATAGTTATTATAATATCAACAGTAATAATAGCTGTAACATTAGTATCAAATAATTATAATACAAGAACTATAATGATATATATGGTTGGAGCTGATCTAGAGTCAAATAATGGACTTGCTAGTGTAGATTTAAATTCTATAGATAAAAACATTGCTAATGATTCATCAATTAATGTATATCTGATTGCTGGTGGTTCAAAAAAATGGGATAATTCGTATATTGATAAATCTGAAACATCTATTTTTAAATTAACTAATTCAGGATTTAGTAAAGTTAAGAATCAGCCTAAACAAAATATGGGAAGTAGTGAGACATTAACTAATTTTATTAATTATGTTTACAATGATTCAAAAACAGATAAATATGATTTAATATTTTGGAATCACGGTGGTGGAATTGATGGTAGTGAATATGATGAACTAAGTTTAGATGATAATCTACAATTATCTGAAATGAATCAAGCATTAAATAATACGCCATTTAAAAATAAAAAATTAGAAACAGTTATATTTAGAACCTGCTTAAATGGTACTATTGAAGTAAATACAGTATTTTCTAAGTATTCAGATTATTTAGTTGCTTCTGAGGAATCAACATTAGGTGCAAACTATACTAGTGTTTTAAATTTTATAAATAATATTAAACCAACAGATAATGGTAAAGATGTATCTAAAAAGTTTATTAATGCATATAAAAATCAAATAGTTGACATTAAAAATCGCGCTTTTCTGACAGAAGCGGATACAATTTATTCAACATATTCATTAGTAGATTTAAAAGAAGTAAACAAATTAAATAATTATACAAATGACTTTTTTAATGATATAAATGTTGATGCCAATTATAATACTATATCTAGAGTAAGAGCAAACTTACTTCAATATTCAGAAGATATTCCAGAATTTGATATGGTTGATTTATATAATTTAGTATATAATTTAAAAGCTTTGTCACCAAGTAAAGCAGATAAAGTTTTAAAACAATTTGATAGAACAGTTCTTTATAATTATGCAACAGATTCTAAATCAAGGGGAATAAGTATTTATTTTCCATATAATGGAGATAAAGCTTATAAGGAAAGATTTATTAAGGTTTATGACAATTTAGATGGATTTAGTAATTATAAAAACTTTATAGCAAAGTTTAATAAAATTCAGTCATCTGATTATAAAGCTTATACATATACATCAAATATAGCAAAAACATCTGGGTCTACGGAAGAAGAATCTTATGCAGATTTTGAACTTGAGCTTACTGATGAACAGGTATTAACGTTTGCTAAGGCTAAATATATAGTTTATAGAGATAACAAAGATGGTTATTATAAACCAATATATATGGGAAAAGAAGCTTTATTAGATGGTAATATTTTAAAAGCATCTATAAAAGATAGACAGTTACAAATAGTATCTAATGACAATGAAAAATATAATCTAACAGCTATAGAAAAAGAAAATACATCTAAATACATAAAATATGAAACAAATGTAATAATGCAATCATTTAAAGATATTTCTAATTATAAAATGGATAATGCAATTATGACAATTTATTATGATAAAAATACTAAAGAATCAAATATATCAAATATTATATATAATGGTAAAGGAGAGCATGCAAATTCCATTGCTCTAGATATAAATGATTATGATAGTGTTGCCTTTTCAATAAGTAGTGGTTGGGATATTCTTGATGAAAATGGAGATTATGTTGGACCAATTGTTGAAAATGGAAGAGTTAAAGGTGACGGAATAATAACAGGATTCGAAGCTAAGCCAGGACAATTTAATTTTAAGATTTCGGCCTTTGATGATGATTATGACTATTATTGTGTATTTGTAATTACTGATACTCATAATAATGTATCATATTCTAAATTAATAAAACTAAAATAAAAAGGAGATAATAATATGTATAATGATAATAATTTAAATAATGAATCAAATAATAATGAAATTGATAATAATATTAATAATATATTTGGTGATAATAGTATAAATAATGAATTAAACAATAATGTAGGAAGTACAGTAGAAAATAATATACCAGGTAATAATGTAGGCGTTACGTTAGAAAGTGGTATACCAAATAATAATATATCAAATAGTAATACAAATAACACATTAAATACTGGTATGGATAATGATATAGTTAGTAATGTAAATAATGGTGGTATAGAAAATAATAGTAATGTTAATGTTGGAGTAAATAATATAAATCCAAATGAAAATAATTATAGTTCAATGTCAAATAGTTTTAATCAAATTCCTCCAGTTGACACTAATATTGAATCTAATCAAATGGGTGTAAATAATAATGTATCTTTAGATACAAATAACCAAAGTATTCCAAATCAAAATTTAAATAATATTGGGAATCCAGGAATGATAAACAGTAATTTTAATACATATGCAAATGTACAAGCAAATAATAATGTTACGGCACCTAAAATGGATAATAATATGCCAAATCAAAACGTTAATCAGACAGTTCCTAATAATACAAATATAAATACACCAAAGAAGAAAAGTAATACAGCTTTAATTGTTATATTGATTATAGTTTTAATAGTTGCAGTAGCCTCTGCTGTTGCAGCAGTACTGTTATTATTAAATAATAAGAAAACTAATAACGAATTTGAAAATCCAGTAAATAATCAACCTACAACAACAACTACAACAACAACTACAAGTACCGATTCAAATATTGAGTATGGTGGATTTGTATTTAATAAACGTGATGGATACAATTATACTTTAGAAGATGAAGCATTAACTATCATGGGTTCTACAACAGGGTTCGAAGTTATTACAACAAGAGTTTCATATTCAGCAGCTTTAACACAAACTGCAGAATTAGAACAAATGATGGATAGTTATGGATATAAATATGGAAATAAAAAAATATCAACATATAACGGTATAAATGCTTTATCCTATGAAATTACATATAGCGGTATAAATATGCTTTATTTCATATGTACTACACCGGATCCAAGTTATTCATTTGAAATAATTGCACTAAATAAATCAAATACATTTGATTATAATTTAATAAATGAAGCAATGGATCTTACAAGTGATGCTAAAAACTCTAGTGCATCAACATATGCTAAATCAGATGATAAAGTTGGACAAATTAAAATAAATGATAGTTTACTAAACAATTAATATAGAAGGAGATTTTATGATACTTGCCATTTTATTTTCAATAATTCCTGTCTTGATATTACTTGCAGTAATGTATAATATGGGAGAGGTAAAAAAACAGCCATTATGGGTATTATTAATTTTATTTATTGGTGGATGTTTATCGTGGGTATTAGTAAGATATGTATCTAGATTATTAGGTAATGATATTTATAAATCTCAAATGGAAATATCTACCAAACTAGGTAATAAAGGATTCTTTCTAGTTAGTTTTGGAATAATTGCGATAATTGAAGAATTGTGTAAATATGTAATAATATTAATAATGTGTTTTAAAAATAAGTATTTTAAAAATCCTTTTGATGCAGTAATGTATGCTGCATGTATATCATTAGGATTTGCATTTATTGAAAATATTATGTATATAAATAATTATGGAATGTCAGTTGCATTATCTAGAGCAATATTTAGTATTCCGGCACATGCATGCTTTGGTATAATGATGGGATACTTTTTGGGATTATCTAAGTTATGCAAAGACAATGATTTAAAAAATGATTTTGTAATAACAGGATATTCCGCCTTTTTTATTCCATTCTTATTTCACGGCTTATACGATTTTTTACTTAATTTCCAAAATCAAATAATATATATTATATTTATAGTATATGTTCTTATAATGTACACTTATTCAATAATTTTATTAGTTAAACTTTCTAAGTTTGATATAAATAAATTAAAGAGTAAAAGGCTTAAGAAGGAAACTCCAGTATTTCAGGTTCAACCACAAGCACATAAAAATATATATTATAATAATATTTATAGTAGCGATAATAAAGAAAATGAAGATATTAATAATAAAGATGAAAAGGTACTATTTGATGATGAAAATAAAGTGAAATCGGATTGGAAAAATGCTGAGTCCAATAAGCCAATATATGAAAAAGATAAAGTGGAAATGGATATGTTTAGAAATGATAAACAGTAGTATGTTTATCATTTTTTATTAAAAAATATTTTATATAAGGAATTTATATAATTTTATTGTATAATATTTATAGGAGGTATTTATGCTTGAATTAAAAAATATTACAAAAGTTTATAAAACAGCCAATATAACTCAAAAAGCATTAAATAAAGTTAGCATTAAATTTAGGGATAATGAGTTTGTCTCAATATTAGGTGCATCTGGTAGTGGAAAAACTACGATATTAAATATAATTGGTGGACTTGATCGTTATACAACAGGTGATTTAATAATTAATGGGATAAGTACAAAAAAATACAAAGATAAGAATTGGGATACATATCGTAATCATAAAGTAGGTTTTGTATTTCAAAGTTATAATTTAATTGCACACCAAACAGCTCTTTCTAATGTTGAGTTAGCACTAACACTTAGCGGGGTAGGAAAAAAAGAAAGAAGAAAAAGAGCTATATCTGCACTAAAGAAAGTAGGACTCAAAGAACATATATATAAAAAACCTAGTCAGATGTCCGGAGGTCAGATGCAGAGAGTTGCAATTGCTCGTGCACTTGTTAATGATCCTGATATATTACTTGCTGATGAACCAACGGGAGCTTTAGATTCTAAGACAAGTTTACAGATCATGGATTTATTAAAAGAAATAGCATCAGATAGATTAGTTATAATGGTTACACATAATCCAGAACTTGCAAATACTTACTCTACTAGAATTGTAAAGCTTAAAGATGGAAGTATTATTGATGATTCCAATCCATATGATGATGATGCTTTAGATAGTGATTCATATATAGGTAAAAAAACATCTATGTCTTTTTTAACAGCACTATCTCTTAGTTTGAATAATTTAATGACAAAAAAAGGAAGAACTTTTTTAACTGCCTTTGCTGGTTCAATTGGGATTATAGGTATCGCATTAATTTTGAGTTTATCTAATGGTGTATCTAATTATATTAACAATAAAGAAGAAGAAGCATTATCCAATTATCCCATAACTATCGAAAAGAATTCAATGGATATGGCATCAATGATGATGAATATGATGAAGAATAAAAGTAAGCATTATGATGATAATAAGATTCGTTCGAATAATGTATTAAATGATTTACTTAGTTCATTTAAATTAAAAGTTAACAATTTAAAAGAGTTTAAGGAATATTTAGATAGTAATAAAAAAATAGGTAAATATGCTAATGATATTCAGTATGGATATGACTTAGATATTAATTTATATACTAAAGATGTAGATGGAAATAATTTAAAAGTAAATCCAACAAATATATATGAAGATCTAGGTGTTATTAGTAGATTTATGCAATTTTCTGATAATAATAATGTTTTTCAAGAATTATTTGATAGTGAGAAAATGTTGCTTGACAATTATGATTTAGTTGCAGGTAATCTTCCAAATAATTATAATGAAGTTGTAATTATGGTGGATTCTAATAATGAAATTAGTGATTATACACTGTATGCTCTTGGACTAAAAAGTAAGAATGAACTTGAAGAAATGGTTGAAAAAAGTGAAAATGGTCAAGAAGTTAAATCTAAGTTAGAAGAATATGATTATGACGAGTTATTAGGTTTAAGTTATAAATTAGTATTAAACAGCGATTATTATATTTTAGATAATAATATTTGGATTGATAAGAGTGAAAATGAAGATTTTATAAATAATCTTCTTGATGATAGTGAAGTTATTAAAGTAGTAGGTATTATCAAGTCTCATGGAGATACCTCTCTTACAACTACAGGAGCTATTGGATATACGAAAGATTTAACAAAATATGTAATAGATAAGATAAATGATAGTGATATAGTAAAAGCTCAAAAGAATAATCCAGAAATTAACGTATTTACTAATAAGAGATTTGATGATGATACAATTGAAATAGACCCTAGTATTTATATGCTTAGTGAAGCAGAAATTAAATCTTATATTGATAATATTATGAATAATAAAAGTAGTTATGAGGATAATCTAAAAAAACTAGGCTCAATTGATATGAATAATCCTGATACATTAAAAATATATCCTAAGGATTTTAAATCAAAGGATGAGATAGTACAAATAATTAATAATTATAATAAGGGAAAAAAAGAAAATGATAAAATTACTTATACTGATACAGTAGGTATGATGATGAAAAGTGTTACATCTATTGTTAATATTATAAGTTATGTATTGATTGCTTTTGTTGGTATTAGTTTAGTAGTATCTAGTATTATGATAGGAATAATAACATATATATCAGTTTTGGAAAGAAGAAAAGAAATAGGTATATTAAGAGCAATAGGTGCTAGAAAGAAAGATATATCACGTGTATTTAATGCTGAAGCTATAATAGAGGGATTATCAGCTGGAATATTAGGAATAATAATAACACTACTTTTATCATTTATTGTAAATATAATAGTATCAAATATATTTGATGTTCATGATATTATGAATCTTCCAATAGTTGCTATATTTGTATTAATATTTATAAGTGTATTTTTAACATTTATTGCTGGACTTGTACCTTCAAAAATTGCAAGTAGAAAAGATCCAGTAATAGCACTCAGAGAAGAATAATGTTTAAATAAATCTCGTTTCAAATATAAAAACGAGATTTTATTATATTATTTAAACTATTAATTTTTATTATTATATGCTATTATAAAGACAAGGTGATTATGTGAATGATTTAATACTAATAAAAAAATATTATGGTGAAGAAATGATGCATTTGTGTAAAAAATTATTCCCAACAATATTAGAAGAAGAAGGAAAACTATTTTCTATACTTAGTGAACATTTTGCTTATAATAAATTTTTATATGAAGATATAATTAGCCAAGATATGATTATTAGTTTTACTAATTTTATATATAGTTTTGCAGGTATTGATATTACTGATGTTATAACAGATAAAAATCCATTTGAATTAATGGAAGAAGCAGGATATATTTTATATGAATGCAAAACAGAAGAAGAAATAAATTCATTTAAGAAGTACTATAAAAATGGAGAAGAATTATGTACTTTTGATAGTGATAGACTTGAAGAATGTTATGTGTTTTTTGCAGTAAAAAAAGATGTAGATAGAATAAAAAGAGAAGATTTTAAGATACCTCAAAGGCAAGATGAATATGGTGTATCTGTAATTAGTATACAATTTACAAGAGGTGATAATAATATATTATCAATAAAAAATAGATATAATCATAAAGTAGATAATCCTGATGCAACATATTCTAATAATTTAGAATTAATAACTCCTGGTTTAACGCATAGTTTTGAAAAGTATTATGGTTTAAACATAAATTCTAATTATAAAGGAAATTTTGAATTAGATAATTATGTTATTGCTAAAGATAATAAGCTTTATAGATACAATTATCATATAAGAGGCTATTTTTATTGTCCAAACAACATTATAATTGATAATTTGGGTAATATAATAACTAAGTATCAAGAAAAAGAAAAATATCTTGTGATGGATTATTTTATAGTAGATATAGTTAATAAAAAAGTTTTATTTCAAGATGTTACTATTGGGGATAGTCTAAGAAATCAATTAAAAAATATAAAAAAAATTGAAATAAAAAGAGATAAAGAAAATGATTGTAAAACAGTTAATTTTATTCTAGATGACAATACAAATATATATATAGAGTTAAATGATAAAAATCAAATTATAGGATACACTAATTATAATATAAAGACAATTGAAGATAATTTTTTGTACTATAATAAAACTCTTTTAAAGATAAATATACCAAATGTAGAAGAAATTAAAGACTGTTTTTTGTCAGAAAACATTTGTTTAAAAGAAGCATCTTTTCCAAATTTAAGAAAAATAGGCACATATTTTTTATATAATAATTTATTTTTATCATCATTTAATGCACCTAATTTAGAAAAAATAGATACATATTTCTTATATAAAAATAATAGTTTATTAAAATTAGAATTACCAAGCTTAAGAAATTTACCACAGGAATCTTTACAAATGAATAATTCAATAATAGAATTAATTATTCCTAGAGTGTTTTTTATAGAAGGAATACTTAATAATAATACTGTTTTAGAAAATTTATATGCTCCAAGTATGAAATATTGTTCTAGATCTTTTTTGCACAAGCATCCAAATAGAAAAATAATACTTAAAAATAAAAAGAAATTATCTTTAGATAGTGAAAAGAAGTTATAGAATGAGGGAATTTATGGACGATTTAAAGTTAATAAAGAAATATTATGGAGAGAACTTTATGCATTTGTGCAAAAAATTATTTCCAACAATATTAGAAGAAAATGGAACTTTGTATAATATTATTTCTAATAGTTTTTCTCATTCTAAAAATTTATATAATGATTTAATAGAACAAGATAAAGTGTTAGAATTTAAAAATTACATATATAGTTATACTAAAGAAAATGATTTAATTGTTAAAACGAATAAGTCTCCTTATGAACTTATGTTAAATGCAGGATATATTCTATATGAATGCAAGAATCAAGAAGAAATACTATCATTTAAAAAGTATTATTCTAAAGATGAGGAATTATGTACATTTAAAGAAGAAAGATTAAAAACTAATTATGTATTCTTTGCAGTAAAGAAAGATGTAGATAGAATAAAAAGAGATGAATTTAAAATACCACAAAGGCAAGATAGATATGGCACTTCAGTTATTAGTATTCAGTTTACTAAGGGAGATAATAATATTGTATCAATTAAAAATAGATATAATCATAAAGTTCAAAATCCGGATGCAACATATTCCAACAATTTAGATAATATTATTCAAGGATTAACTTATAGTTTTAATAAATATTATAAATTTAATATTGATTATAAAGATTCATTTGAATTAAATGGTTGGGTAAAAGCAATTGATAATAAGTTTTATAAATATAATTATGAAATAAACAATATTTATTATTGTGTTGATAATATAATTATTGATTCTAAAAGAAATGTTATTAGCGATTTTAAAGATAAAGAAAAATATTTAGTTATAGATTATTTTATACTTGATATAGTAAAAAAGAAAATATACTTATATGATGAAAGATTAAAAGATAGTTTTATAGATAATATAAATATAAAGAAAATTAATATTTTAAAAGATAAAAATATAAAAATAATTGATATTATTCCATTAGAAGGAGAAAATATTACAATAAAAATAAACTCTAAAAATCAAATATTAAGTTATATAAATAATAATATAAAAAAAGTTAAGGATAATTTTTTATGCGATAATACAACTATTAATGAAATAATAATGAATAGCTTAGAACAAACAGGTGATTATTTTTTAGAAAAGAATAAATGTTTAAAATATATAGAATTTAATAAGTTAAAAAATGCAGGCAATAATTTTATTTCTAATAACAGAATAATAGAAATAGCTATTATGAATAACCTAGAAAAAGTAGGGCATAGTTTTATGCATGAGAATAGATCTATTAAGAAATTTATAGCAAACAATTTAAAAATAGTTGGTAATTATTTTTTTAGTAATGCAAATTTTAATTTGATAAGTTTAGTTTTTAATAAATTAGAAGTAGCTGGTGATGGTTTCTTTGATAAAAATATAAGTGTAAAAAATTTTCAAGCACCAAATTTAAGAATTGTAGGAAATAGTTTTTTTAGATATAACAAAAATATAGAAGAGTTAATGCTTGATAAGTTAGAAGTAGCTGGAGATATGTTTTTATATAGTGATGATACGCTTGAGTATTTTTCAGCTTCTAAACTAAAAAAAGTAGGCAAATATTTTTTAAAAAAAGCTTCATATGTTGAATGCAATTTTACAATATTAATTAATGATAGAATAAAAAAAAGGAGATGAAATAAATGGTAAAACTAGAAATCACTAATGTTATGGATTACTATTATGTGGTAAAGGGTGATAAATATAATGATAAAAGATTGTATATTAAGTTTTATGATATTGGTAAATTAAACATTGGAGATTTAATATATATAGATGAATCTGTCATCGATGAAAATATTCCCCTTTATTTTGGAAAAATAAAAGGTAAATATGGAAAAGATGATATATCAGAAAAAGAACTAGCAATTTTAAAAAGAAATAATGAAAAATTATATTTTCAAAGATATTATGGGTAATACATTTTAAAAAAATGTATTATTTTGTATTTTACATCATATTACATTATTTCATAATTAATTGTTAGTGATAAATTAATGAAACTAGACAAATTTTAAAATAAAACTTGTCTTTTTTATTATTTTTTGCTAAACTTAATATGAAGGTAATATATAAGATAGGAGAGTGTTTATGAAAAGAAAAAAAGGTTTTACATTAATTGAGCTAATAGCAGTATTAGTAATACTAGCAATCTTAGCACTAATAGTGACACCGCTTGTTATGAATATTATAAGAAAAGCTAAAGATTCTGCAGATAAAAGAAGTATTGATGCATACGGAAGAAGTATAGAGTTAGCTATAGCTAATTATTTACTAGATAATGGAGATTTTCCAACAGAAATATCACAACTTACAATTGAATATACAGGAGATGAAGTAGTATGTTCTACATCACAATTAAATAGTGATTCTACTGTATATCTAGCAGGCTGTACAGTAGGAGGAAGAAGTGTAGAAGGATACACATATGGAAAAGGTGGAACAACACCAGAACCTGTAACTCCATCATATACAGCATATAATGTAGGAGACCATGTATCATATAATGGGATTACATACTATGTAATAGAAGACTCTGATACTACTAATGATACAGTTAAATTATTAAAAGAAAATCCACTTACAAAAACAGAAATGAATAACTTAAACTTAACAGGCATTACTATTTCAGAGACTAATGGATATGGTACAGTACAATATGGAAGTTCGGTTGATTACTCAACATCTACAGTAAAACAAGTAGTAGATGCATGGAAGAATACTGCAGTAGCAAGTGGAGATACAGCAACTGCAAGATTGATAACTTTTGAAGATTTATCAACTAATTTAGGATATGATGAAGGTATGAAACAATGTTGGGGTTCTTGTTGGTATAATAAATCCGATGGCACACCAACTTGGGTATATAATAGTAATTATTGGTATTGGACAATGAGTCAATATGGAGACTCCTCTGACGTGTGGCATGTGGGCACCAATGGCCATCTGGGCAACAACGATCCATCCGGTAGTGACGTGGTCCGTCCCGTTCTTGAACTCTCAAAATCTGCTGATATAACTATGGTTAGTTAGTAAGTAGATGCAGGGTATGATTAAAAATTAGGAATAATGGCAAATCACGAAGTGATTTGTAAGGCAAACTTGTTTTGCTCGGAAAATGCTGTCAGAAATGGCAGCCTTTGACTTTGACATGAACTAGAATACGGTGTGAACTTGATAACCAAAAAAAGAGAAGTTTCACAAGGTAAAAGGATTACGGATTTATTCGTAAGCCTTTTACCCGATTTTGTTGATAAGTGTATAGTTAAAATAGAATTAATTTTCTATTTTTTTGTTTTGGTTTCTTCTGTGTTCTTTAAATTACTGTATTTTAAATATTGAATACTGATTTTGAAATAGTGTATAAATGCAGGTATAATTATTGATAAATTGTTTGTTTGACAATGGATATTGCATGTGATAATGTATGCGGCGTTTGAGAAGGGATGGTACATTATGAATGATGTTGTATTAAAAGATGATATTAAAATAGAAGATATGATATATGAAATTAGAGGTAAGTATGTAATGCTTGATTCTGACTTGGCTGTTCTTTATGGATGTAAAAATGGAACAAAGGAAGTTAATCAAGCCGTAAGAAATAATCCTGGAAAGTTTCCTGAGAGATTTTCATGGCGATTAACTGATGAGGATAAAAAGAGTTTTTTGGTCAAAAATTTTGACCAAAAAATAGAAACTAGAGGTGGAAGATATAGACGTCCAAGAGTTTTTACAGAGCAAGGTGTTGCAATGTTAGCTACAATTCTTAAGACTAAAGTTGCAACTGAAGTAAGCATTAGAATAATGGACGCATTTGTTGCAATGAGACATTATATTTCTAGTAACTTGATTGAGCAGAAATATATAAACAATATGGTTCTTGAAGATAATGAAAGAATTAATAAAAATATAGTAGATATCAAACTATTACAAGAGTCTTTGGATAAACTTGAAAAAGAAAAGGAAGTAAATGAGGTTTATTTTAATGGGAAGATATATGATGCTTATTCTAAGGTTTTGGATATATTTAGTGAGGCAAAGAATGAGTTAATAATTATAGATAGTTATATTGATAAAACTGTTTTAGATATGATTAGATATTTAGAGTGTAAAGTTATATTGATTACGGGTAAGAGAAGTAAACTAACTAAAATAGATATAGAAAAGTATAATGTTGATTATAATAATTTAAGTGTATATTATGATGATACTTTTCATGATAGGTATATTGTAATAGATAGAAATAAAATATATCACTCAGGTAATTCGATAAATCATATAGGATATAGAAAGTCTAGTATAGATGTTATTAATGATAAAAGTATGAAAAGAGCATTATTAAAGGATATCGATATTATCATTATAAAATGATTAAATATAATGGTTAATATGCATATATTATCTTGGTTGACAATAACTAATAGTTCTGTTAAAATTTATATCGATAAAGGAGTTGATTATATTGTTTAGTCTACTTAAGAAGATGAACACGAAACAAGTTATATATGTGTTTATATGTGTAGTATTCATTACTGTACAAGTATGGCTTGATTTAAAGCTACCTGATTATATGACTAGTATTACTAGATTAGTTCAAACAGAAGGTAGTAAGATGAGTGATGTACTTATTGAAGGTGCGAAGATGATGATGTGTGCATTTGGTAGTTTAATATCTGCTTTTATTACAGGGTATTTTGCTTCGTATGTAGCTGCATCTTTTGGAAAGAACTTAAGACGTGATATATTTACTAAAGTAGAGTCATTTGGCATGGAGGAGATTAAGAAGTTTTCAACTAGTAGTTTAATTACCCGTACTACTAATGATGTTACGCAGGTTGTTATGCTTATTGCAATCGGTCTTCAAGTAATAATTAAAGCTCCTATTATGGCTACTTGGGCTATATTTAAAATAACTGGTAAAGGATTCGAATGGAGTATAGCTACTATTATTACTGTTGCAATTATCCTTTTATTAATTTCTATTATTGTTAAAATAGTATTACCTAAGTTTAGAAAGATTCAGACATTAACTGATAATCTAAATA
>CAMKQS010000021.1 GCA_946414975.1 uncultured Caryophanales bacterium
TGGTTATGTAGTTTAATCATAACTGGAGATATGTTTTTGTTAATCATATTGCCTTTTGTTGGTTTGTTTATATTCTTTTTAATTTTGTTTTATTGGAAAGGTGGAGAGTAAATGAAAGTTGGAGAATACGTGAGAACTATTAAAGGCATAGGTAAAATTGAAAAAATTGAAACAGACAAACAAGATACTATTGTTTATTTAGATAGTGGCATAACAATAGATTATATAACAAAAGATTTTACAGAAGAGGAAATAAACAAAATGTATCCATCAAGCTCAAAAATTATCAAATTAATTGAGGGTGGAGATATAATTCATTATCATAATGAATATATAGATTTTATTTCACCAGTAATAATTTATGATGATGGTGAAATAGCATCAAATTTATATGACAGTGATGGTTATATATTTTTAGATAAAGAAAAAGATGAAAACAATATTAAATCAATAGTAACAAAAGAACAATTTGAAGCATTGGAGTATAAATGTGAATGATTTTATAATATATGGCAACGTTAATGGCAAAGGGTGGAAAGTGTTAAATACTACTACTAGCAGGGACAGACTAGAGAATATCTTAAATGTGATATTAGATTCAAAAGAAAACATACAAGTTATAGTAGTATATAATATGATGGATCGTGATATACCATTATTTAGTTTTAATAACAAAGTACAAAAAGAGATAGATATGAAAAAAATTTGTAGGTGGTGTAAATAGCCTATGAATACTTATCAAAAAAAACACAAAAGTATAAAATTGCAAAAATAAGGGTTCAGCCCTTATAAACACTACAAAAAATGATTTTTTTATGATGCAATATAATATTAAGGTTATCTTGCCGCCTTAAGAGGAGGTTAAAAGAATTATTATGACTAAAAACGAATTAAAAAAAGAATTAGATAATTTTATTGAAACCGAAAGGTTAGATGAAAAATCAAAAAAAACAATTTGCGATTACAAAAACGCAGTTAAAAAGTTAATTGAATTTTTACCTAATGAGTTTGAACTAAATAAAAGTCTATTAATAAATTTTAAAGAAAATTTAACAAATCAAGGGTATAAAGTCAAATCAAAAAACAAGTATATTGTTATTGTTAATAAATTTTTAAAATATTTAAAATTAGACAGTTGTACTTTAAAAAAGTTTAAAGAACAACAAAAAGCATCAATTGATGATCCTATATGGGAACAAGAACACAAAAGAATGTTGAGATGGTCAAAAAAATTAAATATGATGGATATGTATTTAATAATTAAAATATTTGCTCATACAGGAGCAAGAGTTGATGAATTAAAATATTTTACAGTGGAAGCACTAGAAAACAATTTTATAAAAGGAGCCTACAACAAAGGAAAAGAAAGAACACTTATAATGACTAATGAATTAAAAAAAGAATTAAAAAAATATTGCAAAGATAAACATATAGAAAAAGGATACATTTTTTCGAGTCCAATAAAGCAAGGGCAAATGATAAATAATAGTACTATATGGAGAAGATTAAAAAAGATTGCAAAATCTGCAAAGATAAATCCCAATAAAATTCATCCTCATGCATGGCGCCATTTATTTGCCAAAAAATGCAAAGAAAATGGTGTGGACCTAGATGAATTAAGAGACATTTTGGGACATAATGATATTAAAACGACTGCAATATATACAATGACATCTAATAAAGAAAAGAAAAATAAATTAGAAAGGATAAGATATTAATGGAATTATGGATTAGAAGCCAAAATAAAGGTGGTTTGATTAGAGTTGAAATATTAGGAAACACTGATGGAATTATTCATTCATATTCAGGAGTTAATAAAATAGTATTAGGAAAATATAGTTCTGATAAAAGAGCATTAGAAGTATTAGACGAGATACAAAGCAAAATAAAACAACAATTTATTGTAAAACCATCAGTACTTATGACATTGAAAGATATAGACAGAGAGGAAAACAGATTAACTTGGAAATATGATAAAGAATTTATTATGCAAGATAATGGCTTTGAAATAGTACCAATTAATGATGGAGCAATAGTATATGAAATGCCAGAAAAATAGATTTAAAGATAAATGCGATATGTGTGGTAATTTTGATTATTTAAGAGGATATGAAAGAAAATGTTTATGCCAAAGTTGTATTACATTTTCAAAATTAAACATTGAATCAAAAAAAAAGTTAAATCAATTAACTATATTTGATATGGAGGAAACAAACATTGATAAAAGAAAAAAGAATAACTATATCAGAAGCTCAAAACAAAATCAAAAAACTTAATCATCAATTAGAATTATATTTAACTAAGAAGAAAATTAATTATGCCAAAACTCAACCATCAGCTATTAAATACAAAGAAGTAATCACAAATTCAATTTATAATAACAGTGATCCCTTTACTATGTTTATGATTAAAGATGAAGAATGTGATACACACATTTATTCAATAAGGGATGAAATAATAGCATTAGAAAAATATATTAACGATGAATTAACAAGGATGATTCAAACTGACGATATTGAATTAATTGAATTCTTCAGAACACAACGTGACCAGTATGGCAAAAGAATGTATAAATGGAAAGATATAGATAAAATTTTACATCGTGGCGAAGGTTATTCAAAAGTTAAATATTCTAGGTACAAAAAAAAAGATAACGTTTGATACTTTTTTATATGATATAATCTGTATAGTAGAAAAATGTTGTTAAAAAACCAAGAAAGGGGATTTACACCTCTTTTTTGTTTTTAACAAAAAGAGAGGATATTATGAAAAAAATAATTAAAATAGGTTCAAAAGATTACACTATGCAATCCAGCGCATATACTCAATTCAAATATAGAGATATGACTGGTAGAAAACTAATGCAAGATATTAATAAGATAAAGGATTTAAGAGAAAAAAGCGATGACATATTTGCAGTATTAGATGACTTTCTAGAAATATTATTACAAATAACATATGTAATGATAGTAGAATCTGATGTTAAACAAGTAGGTTCATTTGAAGATTTCCTAAAGGGAATAGAAAAATTGTTTGATGATATAAAGTGGGTGGATGAAGTCATTGATTTAGCAGTGACACCCATATCAGGGGGAAATCAAAGAGTTTCCCAACAGTCCACAAAGTGATGAGCCTATAGATGAATATGAAATAATTGCGCTTGCTAAAAGATTAAATATAACTATAGATGATATGAAAGAAATGTCGTTTGTTAGTTTATTAAATATACTCCTATCTAGTATAGAAACACCATCCGACGGAACTAGAAAAGCAACTCAAGAAGATATAGATAGAGTATTTGGGTAGAGGTGTAATATGATTTATAGTAATATATTTTATTTTAAAAAAATAAGTAAGATAGGTGGAACTGAACAATTTCTATACGAAATAGCGAAAAAATATAAAGACTGGGATATAACAGTCTTTTTTGATGAGGCAGATACATTTCAATTAAGAAGATTAAAAAAATATGTTAGATGCAAAAAAAGAAAAAAAGGCGAAAAGATTACTTGTAATCGAGCCTTTTTTAATTTTAATATAGATGCAATAGATGATATAGAATCAACTGAAAATTATTATGCATTTGTATCACATGCCAACTATCAAGAAATAGGATATAAACCACCAATAGAACATCCTAAATTAAATCACTTTATAGGTGTTAGTCAATTTGCTACTGATAAGTTAGATGAGTATGGTGAAAAGTTAGGATTAAATATTAAATCAACAAGATGTTATGACCCATTAACATTAGAACCAAAACAAAAAGTACCAATAATAGTTAGTGCCTGTAGATTAGATGATAAAGTTAAAGGTGGTGAAAGAACATTAAAGTTAATTGATGCACTTGATAGATATTGTAATAAACATAATAGACAATATCTATGGTTGATATTTACTAACAAAACTAATATAAGATTAGATTCACCTAATGCAATATATATGCAACCTAGAGTTGATGTAAGACCATATATAGCCATGGCAGATTGGGTTGCACAGTTAAGTAATGATATGGAAACATTTTGTTATACAACTAATGAGGCAAATGGCTATGGTGTACCAATTATAACTACACCATTAAGTGTATATAAAGAACTACCAGTTACTGACAATGAAAGAATAGTATTAGATTGGGATTGTAGTAACGTAGATGAGATAGCAAGACTTATCTTTGAAAAAGAAGTTAAGCCTTTTGAATATATTCCACCAAAAGATGATTGGGATAAGATTCTTGCTAATGTAAAAAGTAATTATGAAGAGGAGAAGAAAATGAAAGTTAAAGTAAGATGTGTAAGAGATTATTTTGATTTAGAATTAAACAAATTAATTAAACCCGATGAAAACGATGATAATTATGAACGAGTAATTACTAGAGAAAGAGCAGATGAAATAATTGATAAGACTCAAGGTGCAATTGAAATAATTGAAACACTGAAAGAAGAAAAAGAAACTGCAGATAAACCTAAAAAGGCAACAATCAAAAAACAACCTAAGAAAGAAAAAGCAGTGAGATAAATGAGTTATGGAATAAGAAAAGATTTCTATAATTCTAAAGCATGGAAAATAGTAAGAAAAAATGTTTGGATAAAACAAAACTTATTATGTAATAGATGTCATAAGCCAGTTTATGTCGATGGATTAAGTGAGTGGATTCCGAAAGATAAAAGGCGCATAGGAATAGTACATCATAAAGAATACCTAGATAATATTAACGTATATAATGATAATATTACACTTAATGAAAACAACCTTGAAGGATTATGCAAAGAGTGTCATGAGTTAGAACATCATCAAGATCAAGTTACAAGAAAAGATTATATGTTTGATTCTTCTGGAAACCTAATAAAAAGGGCTTGATATCCCCCCTATAAAGGGAAAATCAAGTCTCAACGAGAAACCGAGGGCAGAGCCTTCAAAAAATGTGCAAATTCGTGCATATCCCCCCTATTTTGTCAAAAGAGGTGAAAAAATGGAAAAAATCAAAGCAATTAACTTTAAAAGTTTAAAAAAACTTTTTAATGAAATGAATAATGAAAAAGGAATGTTAGGATTAGCATTAATTAAAGAATTAGAATTTATGAAAAAAACTTTAGCAAAGTTAAAAAAAGAACTTTCTGATAAAGGTGTAGTGACAGAAATGTCACAAGGGAAATATAGTATTGAGAGAGCAAATCCAGCGCTGACTCAATATAATTCAATGATTAAAAATTATCAATCCACTGTTAAACAAATATATGATTTGTTACCAAAAGAATCTATAGATAATTTTGATGATTTTGACAATGATGAACTATGACATACATAGAGGAATATTACAAGTGGATTGAAAATAATCCGAATAAAGTATGTACTAAAGTAAAAACAATTTATAAAAAATTAGTAGATGATATTAAGACACCAAAAAAGGTGTCTTTTATCAACCAAGAAACTGGCGAAACGGAAATACATACTTATATTTTTGATGAAAGAAAGAGTTTAAGATGTATCCATTTTATAGAAAAATATTGTAGACAATCTAAAGGGCAATGGAACGGAAAACCATTGAAATTAGAATTATTTCAAAAAGCATTTGTACAAGCATTATTTGGATTTGTTGATAAAGAAACTGGTTTTAGAAAATATAGAAAAGCGATATTGTTTGTCGCTAGAAAAAACGGAAAATCCGTATTGGATTCAGCCATTGCAAATTATATGCTGACTAAAGATGGAGAGGGTGGAGCTGAAATATATTCAGTTGCAACTAAACGTGACCAATCAAAAATAGTTTGGGAAGAATCAAAGAAAATGATAAAAAAATCGCCCAGCTTAGCTAAAAGGATTCGTTGTTTGATTGGTGGTATTTACTATGACGCGACAGATTCAACATTTAGAGCATTAGCTAGTGATAGTAATTCATTAGATGGTTTAAATAGTCATTTAGTAATAGCAGATGAAGTACATGCATGGAAAGATAAAAATTTGCTTGATGTTATGTACGATTCTATGAGTGCAAGGCAACAACCTATATTACTTGAAACAAGTACTATGGGAACTATTAGACAAAATGTATTTGATATTGAGTATGACTATGCAAGTCAAGTTATTGATGGAACGATACCTGATGAAGTTTTATTGCCAGTCATATATGAATTGGATGATGAAAAAGAATGGGTAAATGAAGAGGCATGGTATAAGTCAAATCCAGCACTTGGAAAAATAAAATCAGTTAAAGCATTGAGAGAAAAAGTTCAAAGAGCTAAAGCTAATCCTATTGAATTGGTTAATTTATTGTGTAAGGATTTTAATGTTCGACAAAATAGTGTTAATGCATGGCTTACATTTGATGATTTAAACAATGAGGAAATATATTCAGATTGGAAAGATTCTTATTGTATAGGTGGGTGTGATTTATCTAGTACTACTGACTTAACTTGTGCAACTATACTCGGTGTAGTAAAAGGAAAAATAAGGGTTAAGCAAATGTATTGGATTCCAACTAACTTTTTAGAAAAGAAAGTTGCAGAAGATAAAATACCATATGATAAATGGTTAAAAGCTGGTTATTTAAGATTAAGTGGTGATTCTAAAATAGATTATCACGATATAACCAAATGGTTTATTGAGCAAGTACAGGAATTTGATCTAAGACCACTTTGGGTAGGATATGATAGTTGGAATGCTCAATTTTGGTGTGATGAAATGAAAAGCAATGGTTTTGATATGGTTGAAGTAAGGCAAGGATATAAAACTGAATCAGCACCATTAAAACAAATGAAAGCTGATTTGATGGATAAAAAGATTAATTATAATAATAATCCAATATTAAAATGGAATCTATCAAATGTAGTTGTAAAAGTTGATGATAATGAAAATATTATGTTATCAAAAGAAAAATCAAGACAAAGGATTGATGGTGCATCTAGTTTGATGGATGCATATGTAATCTATGTTAATAAACAACAAGAATATTTAGATTATGTTAGCGAGGAGGTTAAATAATGGCTAGAAGAAGTTTATTCGGTAGATTATTTGGTAATAATGAGAGCAATATACCACAAAATGCAACTGAGTTCACTGTATTAAATGGTAATAAAGCAGTATTTACTAAATATAATGGTGATTTTAAGAATAATGCTGATGTAATAGCTTGCGTGGATGCCATTGCAAGAAATGGTGCTAAAATGCATCCTAAACATATTAGAAATTTTAAAGGAAAATTTGAAAATCTAAAAGACAATCTTTATAGTTTAATTGCTAAGCAACCAAACGAATTGCAAAATGCATATCAATTTTATTATCAAGTAATATCAAATTTAGAATTATATAACGATAGTTTTGTATATATGCAAAGAGATAAAGATTTAAAAATCACTGGTTTATATCCATTAGATTTTAGTGAGGGTAAGTTATATGAATATCAAAACAAGATATGGATTAAATTTAAATTTGGTAGATCTAAAGAAAGATTTGTACCATATGATAGTTGCATTCATTTAACAAAATTCATAAGTGATAGTGGAATTACTGGTGGTTCTACTACACCAATAATTAAAATCTTATCAATGAAACATGTGTTAGATGAGGGTATTATAAATGCTATTAAAACAACTCAGTCAATAAAAGGTGTCATTAAATCAACTAAGGCAATGTTAAAGCCTGAAGATGTTAAAAAGATGCGTGACCAATTTGTTGAGGATTTTATCAATAGTGCAGATAAAAGTGGTATTGGCGGATTAGATGCAACATCAGAATTTTCACCAGTTAAGATAGAACCTACAACTGCAAGTGATAGTCAAGTAAAGAGTATTGATAATAAAATACTCTCTTATTTTGGAGTAAACGAGAGTATCGTTCAATCTAAATATAGTGAAGATGAATGGAATGCTTTCTATGAATCAGTACTTGAACCAATAGGATTACAAATGAGTTTAGAGTTTACAAATAAAATATTTACACCTACTGAAAAGCACTTTGGTAATGAAATAGTATTTGAAAGTAATAGACTTCAATATGTATCTAATAATACAAAAGTTAATTTATTAAGATATGCAAATAATATAATGACTATCAACGAATTAAGAGAGATATTTAATTTAGCACCTAGAGATGATGGTGATGTTATTATGCAAGATCTAAATCATATTGATAGTTCAATAGCAAATGATTATCAAGTAGGCAATGGTAATAAAAATGATGATGAGAAAGAGGGTGAAGATGATGAAAGAAAAAGAAATTAGAAAATTAGATTTACAATTTAGAGCAGAAACAAATGAAGATGAAAAAATGGAAATTAAAGGATACGCAGTAGTATTCAATAGTCCTGAAACTTATGGATATACTGAGGTTATTGATGAACATGCATTAGATGAGGCAGATATGTCAGATGTAGTCTTAAGATATAATCATAATGATAGTTTTATGGTATTAGCAAGAACAAGAAATAATAGTTTAAAACTAGATAAAGATAAAAAAGGTTTATTTATGGATGCTACATTACAAGATGATATAACTGAACATAAAAATATTTTTAATGCTATAAAGAGTAAATTAATTGATAAACAATCATTTGCATTTACAGTAGAAGAAGATGAATATGACTATGAAACTGATACTAGAACTATTACTAAAATAGGTAAATTATTCGATGTGTCGGTAGTAGACCAACCATTCTATAATGCAACTGATGTAAGTGTTGCAAGTAAAAATGATGATTTCTTAGAAAGAAGAAAAGAACTAAGAAAGCAACATGAAGAAAAAAAGGCCTTAGAAGAGGCTAAGAAAAAACTAATTGCAAAATTAGGTTAATACGATGATGAAAAAAGGACTGGAGAGTTCTTTTTTTGTTGGTGGAAACTAACTAAGTCGTTTTAATAAAGGCTGGAGAGCCATATTAGGAATTGTATCGCCTTAAAGAGTACAAAAAGAATAGGAGGTCAATTATGACAAGAAAAAAAGAAATTGAAGCTCGTAAAGTTGAAATTCGTGAAGAGGTTGAATCAACTGAGGATATAGAAAAAGTAGAAGAACTTGAAAAAGAAGTTGATGCTTTAAATGAAGAAGAAGAACAAATCGAGAATCAAGAAAAAGATGAAAAAGTTGCAGAAGAAATGGAAGAAAAAAAATCTGCAGTAAAAGAATTTAAAATGGAGGAAAGAAAAATGGAAAAGAAAAAAGAGTATAGAGATATATACTTATCTATGTTAATGGGAAAAGAATTAAATGAAGAAGAAAGAGATATTCTAGTAGCAGAAGATGGTGCTATCCCAACTGAAACTCAAAATACAATTTTTGAAAAAATAGTAAAAAAAGCACCTATGCTAGATGAAATTACATTATTAAATGTAAAAGGAAATGTATCTTTCTATGTTGAGGGTACTAGAACTGATGGTGCAGACCATGCTGAGGGTGCAGATATTAATGAATCTGATGTACCATTAATTAGAGTTGATTTAGCAGGTACTGAAATAGTTAAATTAGTGACTATTAGTGATACTGTTAAACAAATGTCTATATCAGCATTTGAAACTTGGTTAACTGATATGTTATCTGATTCAATTGCAAATGCTATTGAAAGTAAAATCTTTACTTCAATTGAGGCAAATGGTACTGCAGTAAGTGGTTCATTAGATGCAACTGCATTAAGAAAATTAGTAGCAGGACTACCAGCAGGATATGAAAATGGTGCTAAGTTCTACTCTAATAAATCAGTATTTTATAATGATGTATTAGCATTACAAGATTCATCTAAAAATGAATTAGTGACTCGTGAGGGTGGAAAATATTTCATTTTAGGATATGAAGTTGTAATAAGCGATAAAGCAAAGAAAATATCATTTGGTAATGCTAAAAAGTTTGTTGGTAATTTAGCAGAAGATATTAATATTCATACTCAATATAATATCGGTAATAACACTTATTCTTATTCAGGTGTTGCTATCTATGATGGTAAAGTTGCTGATGCAACTGCATTCCAAGTATTAACTAATACACCAAGTGCATAATTAAAATAAGAAAGGATGTTGACTATGCTAGATGAAATAAAAAAAATACAAGGTATTAATCACAGCGAATTTGATTCAATAATAACTAACTGGATTGAATCCGCCAAATATGACCTTAAAAGTATCGGCATAGTCGATACTTTTATTAATAATCCTAGAAACAGTTTAATTAAAACAGCAATAATCACTTATGTTTTAAGTTTCATTGACGTCACAAACGCTGATTTATATTCAAATAGTTATGCATTGCAAAAAGACGTGTTACGACATACAAGTGAATTTATTGAGGATGATTAAAATGGAATATAACGAAATTATTTATTTACTAAATATAGTTAAAACAGAGGATGAGATAGGTAATGTTATCAAATCCTCTGAAACTAGAAATAAGTGTTATGCTAAAAAACAAAGTGTTAAAACGGGAGAATATTATAATGCTGTAGAAGTTGGTTTAACTCCAAATTGTGAATTTGTTATAAAAAAACTAAATTATAATGGAGAGGAAGAATTAGAGTGGCAAAATGAACGTTTTCAAGTAATTAGGACAATAGATCCTAAGAACAAATTTGATATTGTTTTAGTATGTGCGAAAAGAATTGGTGTAAATGGCAAATAATTCAATATTAGATATAAATGATATACTTGCTGGTTATGGTGATGATATTCAAACATTAATCCAAGATGAGGCAGAAAAAATAGCAAAAGAGGGTGTTAAGACTTTAAAAGCAACTTCACCAAAAAATAAGAAATCGACTGCAAATCGCGGAAAATATGCTAAAGGTTGGAGATTTAAGAAAGAAAATAAAATGGGAGAAGTTCATTGTATTATTCATAACGCAACTGATTACCAACTAACTCATTTATTAGAAAAACCTCATTTAAAAAGAAATGGTGGATATACCGCTCCAATAGTTCATATAAAACCAGTTGAAGAACAATGTGTAGCAGAATATATAAAAAATGTTGAGAACGGCATTAGAAAGGGTAATTAATGGAACATAAAGAAATATATGATTTATTAAAAACTTTAGGCATACCAGTCGCATATAACCACTTTGATGTAAGTCAGAATGTATTGCCACCTTTTATAGCATATAGAGAAAATACCCCTGAAACATTTAAAGCCGATGGTAGAACTTATTATAGACCTTATGAGTTTGAAATAGAACTTGTGACTGAAAACAAAAATATTGCATTAGAAAAAACTATTGAAGGATTATTAAACGCAAATAATATTCCATATGACAAATCAGATGAAGTATGGGATGAAGATGAAAAAATATATCATAACTTTTATGAAATATAGCGCCTAGGCGCTTTTTTAATTTAGAAAAAAAATAGGAGGAAATAAAATATGGCAAATAAAGTTAAATTTGGATTAAGCAATGTACATATTGCACCAATAACTGCAGTATCAGGAGCATCAATAACTTATGGTGAACCATTTGCAATAAAAGGTGCAGTTAATTTAACACTTGATCCTGAGGGAGAAAGTGCTGACTTCTATGGTGATAATACTAAATATTTTAGTGAATTTGCTAATCAAGGATATAGTGGTTCATTAGAAATAGCATTAATAACTGATGAATTCAGAACAAAAATATTAGGAGAAAATGTTGATTCAAATGGTGCAATGACTGAAAGTACAAATGATACAATAAGTGATTTTGCACTAGGATTCCAAATTGATGGTGATAAAACTAATCGTAGATATTGGTATTATAATGTATCTGCTCAAAGGCCATCAACATCTGGACAAACAATTGAGGCATCTAAAGAGCCTAGTACTGATACATTGAATATTACTGCTACACCAAGAATTACTGATAATAAAGTTAGAACTTTCTTAGAGAAAACTCAAGAAAATGCAACTGCATATGATGGATTCTTTGAAGAAGTATATGAACCAGTAATATCAGCATAATTAAACACTACTCTTATGAGTAGTAAAAAGACTACTCATTACTGCTCTAAAGAGTAGTTTTTTTAGTATTTATAAGGAGGTGAAACTATGGCTAATATCAAAGGTATAACTATTGATATAGGTGGAAATACATCAAAATTAGAAGATGCTTTAAAGAATGTAAATAAAGTAGTATATTCAACTAATACTGAATTAAGACAATTGAATCAAGCCTTAAAATTAGACCCTAAGAATACTGAAATACTATCTCAAAAACAAGATGTATTAAAAAACAATATTAAAGCAACTACAGACAGATTGAACGCTCTTAAAGAAGCCCAAAAACAAATGGGCAGTTATTCATCTCTAACAGAAGAACAAAAAGAAAAATATAGAGCTTTAAGTGTAGAAATAGCCAAAGGTGAATCAGCGCTTAAAAAGATGAATAGTGAATTGAAAAACACATCAAGTATAGATTTTTCTAAAGTAAAAGATGGATTATCTAAAGTTGGCGAAGTAGCCCAAAATGTTAGTAAAAAATTAGCTACAGTGACTGCAGGAATAACAGGAGCATTGGCGGGTGTGGTTGGAGCAGGCGTTAAATCATACGCTGACCTAGAACAAAATTTGGGTGGTGTAGAAACTTTGTTTAAAGATAGCGCAGACAAGGTAGTAGAAAACGCAAAAAATGCTTATAAAACTGCAGGTGTTAGTGCAAACGAATATATGCAAGGTGTCACTTCATTTAGTGCATCACTTTTACAATCATTAGGTGGCGATACATCAAAAGCTGCCGATGTTGCCGATATGGCATTTAGAGATATGTCAGATAATGCAAATAAGTTTGGCACCGATATGGCATCGATACAAAATGCATATCAAGGTTTTGCAAAACAAAACTATACAATGTTAGATAATTTAAAATTAGGCTATGGCGGTACTAAGACAGAGATGCAAAGATTATTGTCTGATGCTGAAAAACTTACGGGTGTACACTATGATATATCTAATTTGAGTGATGTATATAATGCTATTCATGCTATTCAAGAAAACTTAGGTGTTACTGGCACTACTGCTGAAGAGGCGGAAAAAACAATAAGTGGTTCAATTACCTCAATGAAAGCTTCATTTGATAATTTTTTAAACGGAAGCGGAAGCGCTGAAGATTTAGCTAATGCTGTGACTAATGTACTAACAAATATCAGCGATGCAATAGTTAAATTAGCGCCAAATATACTAAATGGTATTGTGACTTTAGTTGAAAAATTGGTTCCAAAAGTAGCCAAAATATTGTTTGATTTAGTTCCACAACTTTTGGATGCGGTTAGCAATATGATTGATAGCTTGTTTAAAATGGTAACTCAAGACTTAAGTGGTCTACAAAAAACATTAACATTACTTGTAAATAAGATAGTAGAATTTTTTACTACCAATCTCCCAAAAATAGTTGACTTAGGATTACAAATTATTATCTCTCTTGCCTCAGGCATCGCTGATAGCCTGCCTGCTTTAATTCCTCAAATAATCGATTGTGTATTAAAAATTGTAGAGGTTTTACTCAACAATATTGATTTAATTATCGATGCTGGAATTCAGCTAATACTTGGACTAATTGACGGTTTAACTAACCCTGATACTATAGAACAATTAATAGAAACTATTCCGATATTAATTATAAAGATTGTAGAGGCAGTGATCAAGAGTCTCCCTAAAGTAATTGAAGCAGGAGCTAAAATAGTTTTATCATTAGGTCAAGGAATAATGACATATTACATAAAAGTGGGCGAATGGATGGGAAAAATTGCAGATGCTATCAAAGAAAAAATTGGCAATCTTGGTTCAAAGGCCATAGAGTGGGGCAAAGATATGATTCAAGGTTTTATTGATGGGATTAAGGCTAAGATTAGTAAATTAGGAGAAGCAGTCAAAGGAGTTGCTGATAAAATCAAAAACTTCTTACATTTTTCTAAACCTGATATCGGTCCACTTCGTGATTATGAAACATGGATGCCTGATATGATTAAAGGAATGGTTAAAGGAATAAATAAATCTAGTTATTTGCTCGAAAACGCAACTAATAAAATGGCTCAAAAGATGGCAAATAAACTATCTTTTAATGATTTGATAGGAACTACTACTAGTGCAATGAAAACACTTAACTATGGTGTACAAAATTCCTTAAATCCAATGGTTAATCCTAATGCTAATAGTTTATTGTTAGAAAGACAAAATCAATATAGTTCAAACGAGAAAGATGGAAAAGATGGTTTTACTGCTATTATTAATAATAATTCTAAATATACATCTCCATCAGAAAATGTAAGATTATTTAGACAAGAGTATGAATTATATAAATTGAAATATGGAGGGGGAAGATAATGGCTTATTTTTCAAGAACTAAAAAAATTGTATGCGAAAACAGTTATGGTTATAAATTAGAGCTTGGTTATTCTTTCCCTTTTTACCTAGACTCCTATTCAGGAATTCATAGCTATGATGGAAATGTATCTACAATAAAAAGTGCTTTTGGTGTCGGTGTGTCTTATATAGGAACATCGATAAATCAAAGAAGTATAAATCTGGTGATAGCATTTAAAGATGGTGCAGATTTAATTACTAGAAAACAGCAATTATATAACATATTTCCATTAAAAGACTATGGTACACTTTATTATTATGAGGCTAGCATTGAAAGAAAGATAAATTATTATGTTGAAAATGTCAATTTAGTAAGAAAAGCAAATTATGTGTACGCAACAATTAATTTATTATGTCCTACACCATACTTTATGGATTCAACGGAAACTATTGCTACACTTCAAAATTGGGACAAATTATTTACTTTCCCTCTAGCAATACCTGATGGCACGAGAATTGAATTTGGTCGTAAAAATGAATCTACATCAATTGAAATTGAAAACAATTCACATATAAACTACGGATTAACAATTGTATTTATTGCAAATGGTGAAGTAGTTAATCCATCACTAAAAAATACACGTACAAACGAAGAAATGAAGTTAAATTATACTTTAGAATTGGGTGAACAAATTGTTGTAAACACTTACAATAACGAAAAAACCATAATTCACATTGATTCGAATGGTAATGAAACTAATATAACTAATTCATTGGTGTTTGGCACCAAATTCTTGCAAGCACCCAATGGTGTAAATAAATATGTTACAAATGCAGATGAAGGTTCATCAAATTTAGGTTGTACTATTAGCTATTACAATTATTATGAAGCTGTGTAAGGTGTAGAGGTGACAATATGAAGCTTATAGAAAAAGATTCACACATCATTGGTGGGGGAAAAGACATTATTTATGTTGATGGTAAATATTATTTAATTTCAGAGTCACCTGCTAAAGTATGTGTATCAGAAGATTTAGAAAATTGGACAGAATATGCTTTAGATAATACTTATTTGACACCTTCAACCATCACGTACGGAAATGGAATATTTGTAATCGCTGGTTTTTATGGAAGTAAAGGATCAACATATGTTTATAGATCTACAGATGGAATTAATTGGTCACCACAAAAAACAGTAATTAATAGTAATAAGACTGCAAGTTGTAAATTTATTAACAACCGATTTGTACTAATCGCTGGTACAAGTTGGATAAAACCAAGCACGTCGGAAATCGTAAAAACCGACAACATTTTTTGTGAAAGCTCAAACGGAATAAACTGGACAGAGCATACATTAGAAATCCCTGGTCCTATTTCTTATAGATCCTATGATATAGAATTTCATAATAACACATATGTAAGAGTCGGTGAAAACGGTTCCATATATACATCCACAAATTTAATTTCTTGGAAAAAACAAAATAGTACTACTTCTAATTTGCTTACAGGTATAAGTTATGGAAAAGGACAGTTTATTGCTGTGGGGGATAAAGGAACAATACTTACTTCACCTGATGGAAAAACTTGGAGTTCACAAGAAAGTACAACCAATTCGTATTTAATTAGATCTAGGTATGCTAATGGAATGTATATAGCAGTAGGCTACAACGGTGTTATTTTACAATCCATTGATGGTGTTTCATGGCAGAACATTTCCAATAAAACATCTGGCGTTAGTTATGGACTTGCGTACAACAATGTTGATAATATAATTGTAATAACATGTCATCATTATGCCACTGGAACAATACCAATTATTTATTTAGAATTATCACGAGAATTATCTGCTGATTCAGAAGAAGATTCAACATTGTTTTTTTTCGATAAAGAGTTAAATATGCTTGGAATTGTAGATTATTTTATTTCATTAAGATGGCGAAGAAAATACTTTGAGGCTGGTGAGTTTGAAATTGTTTTGCCAGTAACAGATTATATAATGAAATTTGTTGATAATGATGTGTTAGTAATGCGTAATAACTATACAGAAGCAGGAATAATTGAAACAATAGAATTTAGTGACAATGGTGATGATGAGGAAATTATTATTAGTGGTCGATTTTTAAGTTCATTATTAGAAAGAAGAATTATAAAAAGTAAAATCAATTTTAGTGGAAACACAATAGAGGGTATGAATACAATTGTAAATGCAATGACACCATTAACTACTCAATGGGAAACTGAAACTGTTACAATGAGTTCACCACATATTGATTTTCAAGTTTCATACAAAAATGTATACGAATATCTATGTAAACTTGCGGAATATTCTAATATAGGTTTTAGAGTAGTCCCTAATGTTGATTCTAAAGTTTATATGTTTGAAACTTGGGAAGGAAAAGATAGAACTTCAGGGCAAAATATTAATGAACAATATTCTTTTAGTGATGATAATTATAATATAGAACAAGGTTCATTGGTTATTAGTGAAAAAACTAAAGTAAATTATGTTTTAGTAGGTGGTGCAGGTGAAGATAGTGCAAGGGTACTTGTTACAGTAGATGAAGGTAAAACTGGATTTGATAGATACGAAGTGTTTAGTGATCAAAAAAGTTTAAGTAAAGATGGTTTATCAGATACTGCTTATCGTTCACAACTTCAATCAGTCGGTGAAGGAAAATTATCTGATGGTACTGTTAAATTAGAAGTTACTGCACTTGTTCAACAGGATTATAAACAAAAATGGAATCTTGGTGATATAGTTAATATCAAAAAGGAAAAATGGGGTGTTTACACTACATATCGAATAATAGAAGTAGAAGAAATTATTGAAGATGGCAAAAAAACAATATATCCAACATTTGGAAGTCCACTTTCAAGTGCATGGGATGAAGATTAAGAAAGGAAGATAAAAAATGGCACAAAAATACGGATTTTTTAATTCAGTAAATAACGATAGAGCTTATGATGCATCAGATGTTGCAGACTTCTTAAAAAAGTTCTTTACAAATGGAGTTTTTAACAATAGTTTAGGTGTTAGTTCAAACGATAATATGACTGTTAGTGTTGCAATTGGTAGTGCCAACATAAATGGGTATAGCTATGAAAATACTGAAACATTAACGCTTGATATAGATGAAGCCGATAGTGAACTTAGTAGAATTGATTCAGTTATAGTTAGACTAGATTTAACTAATAGACAAATACAAACTCAAATACTAGAAGGTCAATATGCTACTACCCCATCACAACCAAATATTACAAGAACTGGAACAATATATGATTTAAGACTCGCTAATATATCAATTCCAGCAGGTGCAACAAGAATTACTGCTGATATGATAGCTGATACAAGATTTAGCTCAGATTGTGGAAATGTAACACAAGCAGTATTAGAATTATCTACTGATGAAATATTTAAGCAATATGAAGCTTGGTTTACTGAGTGGTTTACTAATCTACAAAATCAACTTGATGATAATCAAGCAGGTCATTTGCAAAATGAAATTAATAATATTAACCAATCATTAGGAATATATACAGATACGTTTAGTACTGAATCTACATATGATGTTGGGGATTTAGTTATATATAACAATAAAATTTATGAATGTATTAACACAGTTGGTGAAGCTGGACCATGGGATGAATCTTATTGGGAGTTTATACCAATTTTTGTTAATGAATAACAGGAAAATAGAAAGGAAAAAATTTATGAAAAATTTTACAAAAACACTTGACTTGTATAGTCAAGGTAGTATGCTTAAGCAAGCAAGCAAGCAAGCAAGCAAGCAAGCAAGCAAGAAAGCAAGAAAGAAAGGAGGTTGCTATTTACTAGTAACTTCCTTAACAGAGAGCGAGGTGGCAAGCATTATTTAGCTAGTCACTTCGGTGATGTTCTATGTTAAAAATTAATAAAGCTATTAAAAATTTGTTTATAAAAAGTACATATACGAATAGTGATGAAGATACATACGATTGTAACTATATAAATAATATAAATAATTATTCTTCAAGCGAAGTACAATGTGGCACTTGGTTTGGAAAAAAGAAATATAGAAAATCATATTATATCAGTGCTTTAGCAAACACAGGAACGACTTATACTCCTTTAGATATTACAAATTTAAAGGACATAATAAGTATTTCAGGTTTAGCAAGTAATGGTAGCACTTTTTTTCCATTGCCAGCTTATAGAGGAACACAGGATGTTGCGGGAATTCAATTGTATGCAGATTCAACAAACGGAATAACAATTACTACAGGAAATGATAGAACTAGTTATCATGCAAATATAACAATAGAATATACAAAAACAACTGATTAAACGTAGAACAGCTTAAATAATGCCTTTTATGGCTTTAAATATAAATTCTGCAATAAAGAAGTTATTTATAAAAAATCTAGAAAATTCAAGCGATGAAGATACCTATTGTTGTGATTATATAAATAAAATTGCAAATAAATTTAAATTTACAAAAACATATACTTTCAATGGTACAAACATGAGTACTACAAATGGGAATGTAAGAGATTATAGTTCTATAACTATTCATGCGAATGATGATGAATCAGTTATTTATATAGAAGGTACTTTGTATAATAACCATTCCACTGCAGGTGGTGCAACAGTAACATTTACAACTCCATTAAGACCAACTAAAAATGTGTCAATGATGAATATATTAACATTTTACTCAAGTCAGCAAGTTGGAGAAAATATGGACATTTTAACAAATGGAACTGTAAGCATGGGAGTGTATGGAACTGCAAATGGTAATTCAAGACACGCAATTATACCAGTATTAATATTTCTAGATTAAGATTAAAGTAAATAGCCAAATATATGGCTTTAAATATTAACGAAAAAATAAAAAAATTATTTATTAAAAA
>CAMKQS010000022.1 GCA_946414975.1 uncultured Caryophanales bacterium
ATAAAAATTTAAAAGAAGTATCAATTAAAATAGAAGGTAAAGAATGGGAAGAAGCTTTAGATAAAGCATTTAAGAAAATTAATGCAACTAAGACTATTGATGGTTTTAGAAAAGGTAAAGCTCCTAAAAATATTTTTATAAAAAAATATGGAATAGAATCATTATTCATGGAAGCATCAGAATTATGTGTAGATAAAGCATATGAAAAAATGATTAAAGAAAACGAATCATTACAGATTGCAGCTCGTCCTGTACTAGATATTAAAGCAATTGATGAAAAACATATTGAATATGTATTTACACTAACATTAAAACCAGAAGTAAAACTTGGAAAATATAAAAATCTTGATGTAAAGAAAGATAAAGTAACAGTAACAAAAAAAGAAATTGAAGAAGCAATAAATCACATGCGAGAAGATTACAAAGAAAATATTATAAAAGAAGGAAAAATTGAATCTGGAGATATAGCTGTTATTGACTTTGAAGGATTTAAAGACGGAGTTCCATTTGATGGTGGAAAAGGCGAAAACTATGCTCTTACAATTGGATCAAATACATTTATTCCAGGATTTGAAGATCAATTAATAGGACTTAAGGCTGGAGATTCAAAAGATGTTAAATTATCTTTCCCAGAAGATTATCATGTTGCTGATTTAAAAGGACAACCTGTCGTATTCAAAGTTAATGTAAACGAAGTAAAACAAATTAAACTTCCAGAACTTGATCAAGATTTCTTTGACGATTTAGGTATGGAAGGAATTGATTCTAAAGAAGCATTAGAAAAACAAGTTAAAGAGAATATTAAAACACGTAAAGAATCTGAAGCTGATCAAAAATATGTTGATGCAATATTTGAAGAAATAATTAAAAATACAGAATTAGATGTTCCTGATACTATGGTTAATGAAGAAGTAGACCATATGGTTGAACATTTTAAAGAACATGTTATGATGCAAGGTATTTCAATGGAACAATTCTATCAAATTACAAATTCTGATGAAAACAAACTAAAAGAACAATATAAAGATGAAGCATTAAAAAGAATTAAACAACGTTTAATTATGGAAGAGATTATTAAAACAGAGAAAATTGAAGTAACTGATAAAGAAGTAGATAATAAAGTAGAAGAATTAGCTAAAAAATATAACATGACTAAAGAAGAAGTAAAAAAAGAGTATGATAATAATTTAGATTATATTAGTTATGATTTAAAAGTAAATCGTGCACTTGATATAATTAAAGGAGAAAAATAGCATTTGATAAAATCAAATGTTTTTTTGCTTGACAATAAATTTTTATTTGATATAATATTTAAAATTTTTGGTGGAGTATATGGATAAATTTAATGTAAATCTTAATTTATATAGAAGTTTTTATTATGTTGCCAAATATAATGGTTTTACTAAAGCAAGCTATTATGCAAATTTATCACAATCGTCATTGAGTAGCAATATAAAAACTTTAGAAGAAGCTTTAAATGTAAAATTATTTGATAGAAAAATAAATAATATTGTACTGACTAAGGCAGGAAGCATCTTGTTTGAACAATTAAAAGAGATAACAAGTATTTTAAAGTGTGATTTTACCCACAATACGCAAATAAATATTAGATGTTTAAGATTTATTGCAGATAATTATTTAGCAGATGCAATAGATATATTTAAGTCTAAATATCCAAATATTGTTGTGAATATATCATTTGATAATTCAACTAATTTATATCAAATGATAAGAAAAGATGAAGTAGAGATTGTTATATGTAGGTATCCACTTTTTTATAAATTTGATAAAAATATTTCAGTTATTAAAATATGTGATGTAGAAAATACTTTTGTTTGCTCAAAAGAATTCTATTTAAAAAACATAAAAAATAAAAATTTAGATAGTTATATCTATCCATTAATATTACCAGATAGTTCTGAAAAAAGAAGAACTGTTGAAAAGTATTTAATTGATAATAATATAAAATATAATGTGGAAGTGGAATTGCCTAATTCACTATTGTTAAAAAAACTTATATTAAAAAATGTAGGGATTGGTTATGTAAATAAAAAAGCTGTGAAAAGATATATTAATTCTGGAGATATGGTAGAGGTTAATAGTTTTAATAATATTCCTATTGATAATATCACTATCATTTATAATTCTAAGGTAAATAATGAATTAGTTGATAAATTTTTGAAAATTTTTAAAGAGACTATTGAAAATTCAAATAGTTAGTATTTGTTTTTCGTATGAATATATCTTAAATATGTGTGCTATAATCTATTCAAAGGAAGTGATAGTATGCTACATTTTAGTTTAAAAAACATATTATTTAATTCTTTTATTTGTGAGACAACAAAATAGGGTTTTGTTGTCTTTTTTTGGAGGTAAAAATGTTTGAATATTTGAAAAGTCTTAGTGAAAAATACGATACTACATTTGAAAATGTGCTTTCTATTGCACTAAATAGGTATGGAATTATTATTGATAATTTTAATGATAATCGAATTAGATTTGATTTAGATATTTTAAATAATAATCATAATACTTTTTTTGCAGTATGTGTAAATACATATGAGAAAAGTCCATTTAAACTTTGTGAAGGGAAACTATATTTAGAAAATAATTTAATAGGAAATGTTTATAATATTGAAAAAGATACTTGTACTTCTACATATTTTAGAAACAATAAAAAAGCCATTACATTTAATTCTAATTCTCGTAGTAAATGTTCTGGATGTACCTTTTGTGGTACATATTCTTTAGATGAAAATGAAATAGAATTTAAATCTAAAGAAATTGTGCAAGAATACTTTAAAAAATTGCTTTTAGAAAATTCAATTAAATCTATGAAGAATATTGAAAATATCACAATTTGTACAGGATGTTTTGAAAATGAAGATGCATTATTTAATCATTTATTATTACTTAATGATTCTTTTAAGGAAATGAATTTTAATGGTAGTATAAATTATATAGGATCTCAATTGCGTGATTATGAAAAAATAAAAAGTCTAAAGAGTGAGATTGGTGATTTTGGAATATATCTTACAATTGAAAAATTTCTAAATAGAGAAAGATTTATGAGAAAAGAAAAAGCTAGTTTAACAATGGATAAGTGCAAAGATTTACTTAGTTTTTGTAGTGATATAGGTGTTACAAGTACATTTTTATATATTTTAGGGTTAGAAGATTTACAAACAGTAAAAAAATATTTTAGTTATTTTAAAGATAGTATAAATAAATTTCCGATTATACAAGTTTTTCAAGATTATACTAAATATCAGGAGAATTTACGAATTGAGCAAGCTAAAGATATAGATTATTATTTAGAGGCTAAAGAAATAATTAATAATATATTTAAAGGATCACATTTTAATATAAAATTATGGGAGAGTTTTAGAGGAATATATGATAAAGAGGATATTAAAAAAATGGTGCTAAAATGAAAGAAATAGAAGATTTTTTTAAAGCTACAAGTTTGATTACAATAAGTGAAATGTACTTGAATAATTATTCTTATAATATAAATGAGAGTTCTTTGAAGGAATATAATCCAGGACATCTAGGAACCAGTATAAATATTAATTTTATACTTGCCAATTTATTTTATTTTCTAAACAGCAATAATCTTAGTAGTAAATTAGTAATTGGGACAGGACATGCAGGAGCTTCATTGCTTGCCAATTTATGGTTAAATGGAACGCTTGAAAAGTATAATGATTGCTATAATCGAGATATAAATGGATTAAATAATTTAATAAAAGATTTTGGACCGAAAATAAGATCAGAAATTAATCCAGAATATCCTAATACAATATATGATGGTGGAGAACTTGGATATTCTTTAGGTGTTGCATATGGGTATGCGATGAATGGTGAAGAAGATATTGTTCCATGCATTATTGGAGATGGAGAAGCGGAAACTGGTTGTATTTGTGCGGCTTGGCAACTTGCTAGGTTGTTAAATACAAAAGCAAAAGTTATGCCAATTATAAATTTAAATGGTTTAAAGATGACATCTAAATCATATTTGTCTACTATGAGTGATGATGAGTTAAATAATTATTTTAAATCCTTAGGATATAATGTAGAGATATCTTATGCAGATCAAAATTTACAAACAAGTATTAATAATGCCCAATTGTCATTAAGTAGATGCTTAAATTATAAAAATCCCTTAATTATTTTTAAGGCTTCCAAAGGCTTTGATATCCCAATTTATAGTGGAGATATTAAAGTTCATAAAAATCCTTTATATGGATTAGATAAAAAAGAAAAACTAGATATTATAAAAAAATTTATTGATAATTACAAAGTAGATATATTTGAAAAAAATGGATCAATACAAGAAAAATACAATTTATTTTCTACTATTGAAATTAAAAATGAAAAACATCCAGTAAATAAGGTACCTATTAATAATTGTGACATAGATACTTATTTATATAATTTTTTAAAGTTAAACAAAGGAATTGTTTTTTCACCAGATGAAATAGTGTCTAATGGATATAAAAAATGTAGTAACATATCCATAGAAATATTAAATGAGCAATTGCTTCAAGCTATTTATCAAGGATATGTACAATCTGGAAAAATTGGATGCTTTGTAAGTTATGAAGGATTCATGCCAATATTAAGTAGTATGATAACTCAATATTATAAATTTTTAAAGCAAAAGAAATCATATAGTGAAAAATGTTATTCACTAAATTATATACTTACATCAACTTGTTTTGAGAATACTTATTCTCATCAAAATCCAGACTTTGTGAATTCATTATATGAAAAAGATGATGAATTTTATAATATATATTATCCAAAAGATATGGCAAGTGTTGTAAAGTGTTATGAGAATATTTCTAGCATAGAAGATAAAATCAATATAATTAATTATTCTAAAAGACATTATAAGAGCTATGGAAATCCAAATTTAGATATTGAAACAATTACTGAGTGTGAAAATCCTAAACTTATTTTGTGTTGTACAGGCGATTATATGTTAGATCAAGCTCTTAAAGTTTATGAATTATTAAAAACAAAAAATGTTAGGGTGGTTTATATTACTAAACCACAAATACTTAATCCTAATAACAAAGATTGTTTAGATGATATACAATTTAAAAAATACTTTGATAATAATATTCCAGTAATATATTTATATCAAGGATATTCTAGTACTATAAAATCCTTAATATATGATAGATTTGTTAATGTAGAAGTTATAGGATATAAGGATGGAATTACTTCGTTTGGTAATTTAAATAATAATTTAAAATGTAATAATTTGGAAGTTGATGATATAATCGAATTATATAAGAAGAAAATAAAGAAACTTTAAGGAGATAGTATGAAAGATAATAATTATGAATTTTGGGAAGAATATTTAAAAAAATTGAAAATTGAAATAAAAGAACTATGTTTGCAAAAAGAAAAATTATATATTGATTTTCATATGCATTCTAACTATAGTGCTGATGGAAAACAAGATTTAAAACAAATATTAAAAACTACAAAACAAAAAGGTTTTGATATAATTGCAATTACAGACCACGATAGCATTGATGTTTATGATGAATTATATAATATGGTAAAAAATAGATTAACAAAACCTCTAATAATTCCAGGTGTAGAGTTAACTATGGATAATAAAGAATATGGTAATCAGTGTCATTTGCTTCAATTATTTATTAATCCTAAGGATATGGAATTAATAAAAAATGTAAATAATAATTATCAGGCAATGTTTAAAAGAAGTAAGATACAATTTCAAAGAATTAAAGAGAATAAAGCATTACAAGAAATATTTAAAAAGAATAACATTAAAGTATCAATAAAGGAATTTTTTAAATATTTAAATAATAATAATCTAATTCCAGAATATGATACATTGACTTTTTATATAATGGATAAATTAAAAGAAAAAGGTATTACTACTTTTAATGTATTAAATTTATTAGAAAAATATAATGATGAAGATATATATGAAGATAGAAAAAAATATAAAGAAGTAAGATATAAAAAATTAAAAGATAAGTATAACGAAGTAAAAGAAAATTATTACAATTCTAGATTCTTGTTATCAATGCTTGCCGTTAGGGAAGTAGATGATGATTGGTGGAATAAACCTAGTAGTGGAAGCTTATCAGTAAATTCATATGGTCAAATGAAAGTTGATGAAATTACAAATAAATACAAAATATTTTTTGCTCATCCAACAGAAAAAAGTTTAAAAACAGTAGAAAAAATAATAAAAAATAATAAAAGTATTATTGGCCTTGAAGAAAATATAAGAAATAAATATATAAATATTAATAATTTTTATGATATAATTTCAAAATATAATCTTTTAAGAATAATAGGATCAGATAGTCATGACAGTAAATGCACTTACTATAAAGATATGGAATACTATTTAATAGATAGTGAATATTTATTATATCTAATTGAAAAAGTATAGGAGAAATATGGAAAAAATAGATTTACATATACATACAAATTTATCGGATGGAGTACTTACTCCAGAAGAAGTTGTAGATTTAGCATTAAAAAATGGATGTAAAAAAATTGCAATAACTGATCATGATATTTATAATGATTACACAGATTTGTCTATTAAAAAAAATATTACGATTGTACCTGGTATAGAGTTTAATACATCTGTTAGAAATCTTCATATATTAGGTTATAATATAAAAAGAATAGATTTAGTAAATGATTATATGAGAAAAATACGATTAATAAATGAAGAAGTATGTAAGAAAGTTATTAATAAATTATCTCTTGATGGATATGATATTACAATAAACAAATTATACGAATTTTTAATAGAAAATAATTTAAGTATTGATTTATTAGATAAAAAGAAATTAGTTAAATATTTAATTTATAAAGGTTATGCTGAAACTGTATTAGATGCTTATAATAAACTGATTGGATATGGACAGAAATACTATATTGCAAATTATAAAATTACTCCTAAAGAAGTAGTTGATTTAGTAAAAAAAGGTAATGGAATTACTGTTATAGCTCATCCAGATACAATAGGTTGGAGTAATAGAGAATTATACTTTAGGATAAGGGCTTTACAAGAAAGAGGACTTTCTGGTATTGAGATAATTAATAAAAATACTGAAAATAAGAATATGGAATACTACGAGTATTTGACAGAAAAATTTGGACTTATAAAAACTGTCGGATCTGATTTTCATAGTCCGAAGGAACAAAATATGGGTGTAGAAGTAGATGAAAATATATATAAAGAATTTATAAAAAAAATTTAGTTGCAGCTATTAAAAATTGATGTTAAAATAAAAAAGGAGGTATTTTTATGGCATTAAAAAGAGGAATTGTTGAATTAGAAGATTATAATTCTAATTGGGAAAAGGAATATTTAAAAGAAGAAAAATTATTAAAAGAAGTATTAAAAGAATATATTATAGAAATTCATCATATAGGTAGTACTTCTATAAAGGGATTAAAGGCTAAACCAGTAATTGATATTTTAATAGTTATAAAAAGTCTTAATCAAATAGAGAAAATAGAAGATTTATTAAAGGAATATGATTATACAAATAGAGGAAAGCAAGGAGTAAATGATAGATTCTTTTTTGCAAAAGGTAGTGAAGATGCAAGAACACATTATATTCACTTTGTAGAACCTAAAAGTGATACATACTATAATCAAGTATATTTTAAAAAATATCTTATTGAACATCCTAATTATGTAGATAAGTACTGTCGTTTGAAACAAGAATTAGCTTCAAAATATAAGGATGAAAGATCTAAATATACACAAGGTAAAAATGATTTTATTAAAGATGTAATAAAAAAAGCAAAAGAGGAATATGATGATTAAAGTTATTTCTTTAGATATTGGTGGTACATTGATAGAATTCAATGATGATACTTTATCTAAATATGGTTTTAAAGAATTAAGTGATATAACTAATTTGCCATATAACGATGTTAGATTAGCATATAAAGATATATTTCAAAAAACTAAAGGAACACGTAGTGAGTTAATAAATAACTTTTGCAAATTGCTTAATATAAAAAGAACTATACAATTAGAAAATTATTTTAAAAATAAATTTGAGAAGAAAAAAAATATTATTAGTTTAGATAAAATAGATGTTATAAAGAGTTTAAAAAATTTAGGATATAAAATAATATTGTTTTCAAATAATTGTTGTCTACTTCAAGATTATTTTAATGACTATGATGGACTATTTGACAACATTTTTTATTCATTTGATATTGGATATACAAAAAATGAAAAGGAAAGTTATAGATATATAGAAAAAATTATGGGATATAAACCATATGAGTTTCTACACATAGGAGATACACTTAAAAGTGATTATATTTATCCTAGAGAAAATGGTTGGGAAGCTATTTATTATGGAGATTGCAATGATTCAGAGGTTGTAAATATAAAATCATTTAACGAGATTCCTAAGTGTTTAACTAAATATTTAAAATAAATACATCAGGGGGGGTGTAAGAATGACAAATGATGAGATTTTTCAATATGAAAAAGAAAAATTAAAACAAGCTATAGAAGAAATAAATAAAAAAATAGCTATAGCAGAAAATAATTTTAAAAGACAACAAAATACTAGAATAGGTTTTTCTGAAGGAAAAAGAGGAACACAGTTTACTAGACAATCACTTATGTCATTGTATGCAACAGAGGCAAATGAATTGAAAAGTACAGTTAATAGTCCGTACTTTGGAAAATTTGAATTTAAGCAACAAGATGGAGAGATAAAAAAAATATATATTGGTAAGAAAGGAATTACATCTACAGATAATAAACCTATTGCTTATGATTGGCGTAGTCCAGTATGTTCAGTTTATTATGATTATGGCGTGGGAGAAGCAGAGTATAAAACAAATGGTAAAATTCAAAAAGGAGAAATATTAAGTAAAAGACAAATATTGATAAAAAATGGAGAATTAAAAAAGGTAGAAGATGCCGATGTTGTATCAAATGATTTAATTCTTTTGAAATATTTGAATGAAAATTCTAATGCAAGATTAAAATCAATAATTGCTACTATTCAAAAGGAACAAAATAATATAATACGTAGCCCACTTAAGGAAAACTATATTATTCAAGGTGTTGCAGGATCGGGTAAAACTACAGTTGCACTACATAGAATAGCTTATCTTATTTATAACGAAGCCAAAAATATTAAAGATACTGAATTTATGATTTTAGGGCCAAACAAGTACTTTTTAAACTATATATCAGATTTATTACCAGATTTAGATATAAGAAATACTTCTCAATCTACATTTGAAGAGCTTACATTAAAAAGTATAAAAAGTAAAATAAAAGTTGGATCTAAATCTGAAACTTTAAAAAAAGTTTTAAGTGGAGATGAAAAAGTAGAATTAATAAATTATAAAAGTTCTTTAGGATATATGAAATTAATTGAATCTTTTGTAGATGCCTATATTTATTCACATTTGAAAGAAAGTATAGTATACGAGGGAATAGAATTGTGTTCAAAAGAAGAATTAAAAGATATATATAATAATTCTAGATATTATGCTTATAGTAATTATGCAAATAGAATAGATAAATTTTCTAAAATTCTTATAAATAGAATAAAAGACAAAAAAGATGATTTGTGTCATGAAGTATGGCAAAAATATAGAGATGAATATTTATCATTAGATAAAAAAAATCCAAGAAGACAAGAAATTTTGGATATTACAAATGAAATAGAGAAAAACATTAAAAAAGGATGCCCAAAACAAATTAAAGAATATTTTAAGTTTATTAATGTTGATTTGATTCACTTATATCAAGCATTTATAGAAAATATAGAATATATGGTTAAGGGAAATAATATTGATTTAAATGAATTAAAAATGCATACTTTAGATAATATAAAAAGTAAAAAAATAGCTTCAGAAGATTTAGCTGCTATATCTTTGATGAATTATATAATAAATGGTTCAAAATATGAAGATTATAAACACCTAGTAATTGATGAGGCTCAGGATTTATCATATGCTGAGTATTATGTATTAAGAAAAATGTTTAAAAAGGCTAATTTTGATATATATGGTGATATTAATCAATCAATTTATGATTATCAGTCAATTAACAATTGGCAAGAACTGAACAATTTATTATTTGATAATGAATGCAATATTTTAAATCTTGATAAAAGTTATCGTACAACTAAGCAAATTTCGGATACATCAAACTTAGTTTTAAATTTCATAGATAGTAATAATACAAATTGTATTGCAAGAGATGGTAATGATATAAAAATTTATAATATTGAAAAGAATAAAGAAAATCAAATAATAAAAGAGTTGGATGAATTATTAAATAAGAACTATGATACAATTGCTATTATATGTAAAGATGATAAAGAAGCAAAGACTCTATATAATAAACTAAAAAAATTGAATTTAAATATAAATATCATTAAAGATAAAAATGAAGATTATTATGGTGGAATAACTATCGTTCCTTCATATTTATCAAAAGGATTAGAATTTGATGCTGTTATTTTATATAATGCCAATAAAGATAATTATAAAGATAATAATATTGATCAGAAATTACTTTATGTTGGAATTACTAGAGCTATGCATGATTTATATATTAATTATAAAGGTGAAATATCTAACTCATTAACTACTTTATTACAAAAAGAAAAAATAAAAGAATTAAAAAAATAAGTATAATAAAAAAAGCGACATAAATGTATCGCTTTTTTTATTATACTTATAATGGTGATTTCATGAAAATATATGTAGATATAGTCATGATTATTAATTTTATGCTTGATTTTATATTGTTACTTGGTGTATCTATTATACTTAAGAGAAATGTAAGTATAAAAAGAATAATAATATCTTCTTTTATAGGAGGACTTAGTATAATTTTCTTATTTATTCCTATGAATAGTATATTATTATTTTTATTTAAATTGATAATAAGTATTATAATGGTACTTACTGCTTTTAAATATAATAGTTTTAGATATACAGTAGTAAATATATTATATTTATATATTTTTAGTATATTTTTAGGAGGATTCCTATATTTTTTAAATGATCAATTTTGTATAAAAAGAAAAGGACTAGTATTTATAAATAATAAATTTAGTATATCTATTTTATTTATACTAATAGTAAGTCCAATAGTTATATATTTATATATAAAACAAGCTAAAAGTATGAAAAATATTTATAATAACTATAAAAATATTACTATTTATTATAATAAAAGATTCATAGATTGTACTGGATATATAGATACAGGAAATAATTTATCATACTTAGGATGTAATATCATATTATTAGATAAAAGAAAGATGATATTTAATATTAGAAAATATTTATTTGTTCCACTTACTACTGTTAGTGGTAGCAGTATTGTTAAATGTTTTAAACCAAGCAAAGTTATTATAGAAGGATGTGAGGTAAAAAAAGTACTTGTTGGAATTGTTGATAACATTGGGATGGATGGAGTAGATGTAATACTTAATAATAATATGGGAGGATTATATGATTAAGAAAATAATTATATTTATTAAAAATTTATTTAAATTAAAATCAGTTCATTTTATTGGAAGTGCAGATAAACTTCCAGAACCATTAACCAAAGAAAAAGAAATAGAATATGTTACACTTAGTATGGAAGGGGACTTAAATGCTAGAAGTAAACTTATAGAACATAATTTAAGATTAGTAGTATTTCTAGCTAAGAAATATGAAAATACTAATGTAGATTTAGAAGATTTAGTTAGCATAGGTACAATAGGATTAATCAAAGGAGTTAATACTTATAAGCTTGATAAAAATATAAAACTTGCAACTTATGCATCACGTTGTATAGATAATGAGATATTAATGTTTTTAAGAAAGAATAAAAGAAGAAAAGGAGAAGTTAGTTTTGAAGATAGTCTTTCATATGATGCAGAGGGTAATGAATTACACTTAGAAGATATACTTGGTACTGATGAAGATATAGTAACACGTGGAATAGAGGAAGAATTAGAAAAGAAGTTACTATATAGTGAAATTAAAAATTTAAAAGAAAGAGATAAGAAAATAATGATAATGCGATATGGACTATATGGTACAAAGGAATATACTCAAAAAGAAGTAGCTAGCATAATGAATATCTCTCAGTCATATATATCTAGAATAGAAAAGAAAATTATAAATAGATTAAAGGTAAAACATGGCTAGTTTTTTTATATAAATTAAGACAAATTTTAAAATAACTCTTGTCTTTTTTTTTTTTTTTTTGATAGACTTAATATAAAGGTAATATATAAGATAAGAGGAGTGAAAATATGAAAAGAAAAAATGGTTTTACCTTAATTGAACTAATAGCAGTATTAGTAATTTTAGCAATTCTTGCTTTAATTGTAACACCACTAGTTATGAATATAATAAGAAAAGCTAGAATTTCTGCAGATAAAAGATCAGTTGATGTATATGGTAGGTCTATTGAACTTGCAATCGCAGGATATTTACTAGATACAGGTAAATTTCCAACTGAAGTATCACAATTAACAATTGAATATTCAGGAAATGAAGTAGTATGTGAAACAACACAAATCAATACTGATTCATCAGTATATCTTGCAGGCTGTACAGTAGCAGGAAGAAATGTAGAGAATTACACATATGGAGAGGATAAAACTCCACAAGCACCTACCTATACTGCATATCAAGTAGGAGATGAAGTTACATATAACAATGTAGATTATTATGTAATAAAAGATTCTAGTTCATCAGAAGAGATTGTGAAACTGCTAAAAGCAGAACCATTAACTGTAGCAGAAGTAAACGAGTATGGCGCAGGACATGTAAACAGATATACAATTGACTCAGTAGGAACCGCATCTAATGAAAATGGTTATGGAGGCATGGCATATTATGCAAGTGAAACTTGCAGAGAAGTACATGGCTCTCGGGTAGATGATGGATGTAAAAATGATTATGCATCAAGCGAAATTAAATATGTAGTAGATGCATGGAAGACTGCACAAGCACCTCAAGCACTTGAAGCAAGATTAATAACATATGAAGAATTAACAACAGATTTGGGATGTTCATCTTCATCTTGTGCAAATTCATCAAATAGTTGGTTATATAATTCAAATTATGGGTATTGGACTTCTAGTCATCATAATATTTTTTCGTATTATGTTTGGGGCGTTGGCATCTATGACTTGTACACCTCCTTCGTCAACAGCAAGTATGGGGTTGTGCGCCCAGTTATAGTACTACCTAAATCTGCGCTAAATTAATATTTATAAGGTGTTATAAAAGACACCTTTTTTTCATATTATTATATAACTACTAATAATTATTAATTTATGGTATAATTTTAAAGAGGTGTTGTATGGATAAATATTTAGAATTGAGTAATAAATATGATACTTTTATATATGATTCATATAAAGTATACTATGATGATAATAAACTAAAAGTAGATTATCATTATGTAATTAAGGGTTTAGAAGATTTTAATACTACTCTTGAAATAGATGAATCTGAGATTAAAAACAAAAATATAGATAGTAATATGCTTGAATATCTTGCTTTTCATATTGGTTTAGTAGAGTTACTTAGTTATTGGAAGTGTGTATGTAGTAAGAATATAATTATTAATTGTGGATACTTAAATGATAAACAAATTAATTGGTTTCGTAAATTATATTATAATGGTTTGGGAGAGTTTTTCTATGTTAATAATATAGAAGTATCTATGGATAATTTTGTTAATATTAAATGTACTGGTGATAAGCTTGATATTAATAATAGATATAATGGAGTAGGTAATTTAATTACTATTGGTGGAGGTAAGGATTCTATTGTTGCTTGTGAGCTTTTAAAAAGTTTATATGATGAGAATACTTGCTTTTCATTAAATCCAAAAAGTGTACATGAAGAGTGTATTGATACCCTAGGATATCATGATAAAAAGATATTTGTACGTAAGACTTATGTAGATAAGAAGTTAATAGAATTAAATAAACAAGGATACTTAAATGGACATACACCATTTTCTAGCCTTCTTGCATTTATTAGTTATTTTACTGCTTACTTAACTGGAAGAAAGTATATTGTATTATCTAATGAATCTAGTGCGAATCAGTCTACAGTATTAGGTACTAACATTAATCATCAATATTCTAAAACTTATGAGTTTGAATGTGATTTCAATGATTACACTAAAAAATATTTTAATATAGATATTAAGTATTTTAGCTTACTTAGATGTTTGACAGAATTTCAAATAGCTATGTTAATGTCTAGTTTTACAAAGTATCATAAAGTATTTAAAAGTTGTAATGTAGGAAGTAAAAGTGTACCTTGGGTATGGTGCTGCAAGTGTGCGAAGTGTTTGTTTGTCTATATAATACTTAGTCCATTTTTATATAAAGATGATTTAGTTAATATATTTGGTAGTGATTTATATGAAGATGAAGAATTACTTAATACTTTTATTGAGTTAGTAGGATATAGTGATAAAAAACCATTTGAATGTGTAGGTACATTTGAAGAAGCTAGATATGCAGTAAGTATGCTTATTAATAAACTTGATGGAAAGCTACCATATTTATTAAAATATTATAAAGATAATTATCCACTTTATGAAGATAAAAATATATTATATGGAATTAATGATGAAAATAATATTGATGATAAATTTATGGATATTGTAAGAGAGGAATTAGATAGATGCAGGAAGAAATATTTAGAAAATTAGATGGCAAAAAAATAGCTATACTTGGATTTGGTATGGAGGGTAAAAGTACTTATAAATTTATTCGTAAATTTAGCAACTGTATTTTATACATTCTAGATCAGAAAGATTATAGTGATGACGAACTTATAAAAGATGATTCTAATATAGTAGTTATTAGTGATAATTATTTATCTAATTTAGATAGTTATGATATTATTATAAAAGCACCTGGCGTTGTTTTAAAAGATATTGATGTTACTAGTTTTAAAGATAAAATAACTTCGCAGTTAGAATTGTTAATGGAAGTAAATAGAAAAAATATTATAGGTGTTACTGGTACTAAAGGTAAGAGTACTACGACAACTCTTATTTATGAAATATTTAAAAACTCAGGATATGATGCACATTTGCTAGGAAATATAGGTACACCTATATTTGATGATATAGATAATTTTAAAGATGATTCTATATTAGTAATTGAAATGAGTGCTTTACAACTTGAATTTGTAAATGTATCTCCTCATGTAGCTATTTTATTAAATTTATTTGAAGAACATCTAGATCATGCTGGTAGTGTTGAACACTATTATGAAAATAAACTTAATATATTTAAATATCAAGATAAAATGGATACTGGAATTTATGCATATGATAATGATAATGTAAGAGAGTATATGGAAAATAATACATATAAGCAAGATATGGTAAGTGTAAGTTTAAAAGATAATACTCATATGCATATTAGAGATAATTATATATATTATAAGAATAAAAAATTGTATGATATTACATCAAAAAGAAATCTAATAGGGGATGCTAATTTAGAAAATATTATGTTTAGTTTAGCTGTAGCTGAAGTGTACTATTTACCACTTGATAAAGTAATAGATACAATTAATAATTTTAAACCATTAGCGCATCGATTAGAACTTGTTGGAGAATATAATGGTATTACTTATTATGATGATGCTATTGCTACTATTCCTGAGGCGTGTATTAATGCAATTAAATCACTTATTAAAGTTGATACATTAATACTTGGCGGAATGGATAGAGGAATTAATTATGATAAATTTATTGAATATTTAAAAACTAATAGTATTACAAATTTAATATGCATGCCAGAGACTGGATATAAAATTGCAGATAGTCTTATGACTAGCAATAAAAGGATTTATAAATGTGAAACATTGGAAGATGCAGTAAGTACTGCTAAAAAGGTTACTAAAAAAGGTTATATATGTTTACTTTCTCCAGCAGCAGCAAGTTATAATAAATATAAAAACTTTATTGAAAAAGGAAATAAATTTCAAGAATTAGTAAAAAAATAATGTATTCATTGCATTATTTTTTTTATTTGCTATAATATGTTACTGGGTGATTAAATGGATAAAAATTGTGGCAGTTGTACATATTTAGATTTATCTACAGGAGATATATATGGTAAATATTATTGTAAGAAAAAATATGATAGGCATCTATCTACTGATAACGTTTGTTATAGTTATACAAAAGCATATAGTAGATCAACTGGAGAATATAATAATGCAATAGATTATAGTAAGAATAAAAATAGTTCATCAGGATGTTATTTAACTACTATTATGTGCAATATATTAAAAATAAATGATAATAATTACTATTTAAATACATTAAGAAATTTTCGTGATAATTATTTACATAAAAATTTGGAATATAGCAAGATACTAGTTGAATATGATATAGTAGGACCAATGTTATGTGAATATATAAAAAGTGATAAAAACAATAAATTAATTGCAAGCAAAGTATTTTTTAATTATATAAAACCTGTTGTAAGTTTAATAGAAGATAAGATGTATAAAGATGCAATAGTTAGGTATATGATGATGGTTAATTCTTTAAAAAGTATATATGGAATAAATACATTTATTAGTATAGAAGAAATTATTAATTGTGATATAAGTTTATCAGGACATGGAAAATATATAAAAAATACTCTTAAGTAATATTGACTTAATAATTCGAAAATTGTAAAATTATATATAAGAGAGGAGGGATTATATGTTTTGTGGTGAATGTGGTACAAAGAATAAAGAAACTGATGCATTTTGTAGTGAATGTGGTGCGAAATTAATTCATAATAATGAAAAAAAAGAGGTGAAAGAGACTTCTAAAAAAAGTAGTATTCCAGATAATAATGCAAATAATACAAAAAAGAAAAAGGGATTAAGTAAAGGAATACTTTGTTTAATTATTTCTTTATCAGCTTTATTTGTCGCAATTATTACATTTATGATAGTATGTATTAATATTACAAATCCTAAAAATATTGCGAATGATTATATTAAAGCAGTAGTAAATAAAGATAGTAATAAATTATATAGTTATGTTAAGGTAGATGGCGATAATACATTTACATCTAAAAAAGTATTTGATTTATATATTAAAGATGAACTTAAAGATGTTAATATTACAAATTATACTATTACTGGAGTTGAATATTCTTTAGGTAAATTACAAGCTAAAGTTAAATTTAAGTATACATTAAAAAATAGTACATCTGAAAAATCAGAAGAAGTTATTTTAACAAAACAAAAAAATAAGAAATTCTTATTCTTTGATAATTGGACTATTAATGATTCAATAGATTCTGATGTTGTAAAAGATTATACATTAAAAGTAACAAAAGGAGCAACTCTTACATTTGGTGGAATTAAAGTAGATAAAAAATATCTTGATAATAATAAGTCAAACGATAATTACGATGTATATATATTACCTCAAGTATTTTCTTATAAAACAGATGTAAAAGCGACATTACCTAGTGGTCTTGTTATTGAAGATAGTGTAAAACCATCTAGTTATTATAATACTCATACTGTATCATATGATGAAGATGCAATGTCAAAAGAAACAAAAAATAAAATAACTAAGTATGCAAAAGAATCTATCGATACAATTTATAATGGTATTATTTCTGATAAAAGTTTTGCTGATATAAAGTCAAGTTTTAATTCTAAAGATGTAACTAAGTTAGAAAGTAGTTATAATGAACTTTATAAAGATATTAAAGATAATAGTAATACATTAACTAAATTTTCTGTTACTGATTTAACTGTTTATGATGCTTCTTTAACTAAAGATGGTAACTTAGAAGTTGAATTAAAGGTTAATTATGATTATATTGTAAAATATAAATCATACAGTAATGAAGAGAAAACTAATGATGATTCGGACTATAGATATATGACATTAACATTATCATATAATAAAAATAATTATCAATTAATTGATATTGATGATTTTGCTACATATTTTTCTAATTATTAAAAAAAGGAGTGATAAAAATGGCTAAATTTTGTACAAGATGTGGTAAACCATTAGAAGATGGAAAACCATGTAGTTGCGTAAATGATGTAGTTGAAAATAGTAATAGTACAAATATAGATATAAATAAAGGCTTTAATGATTTTATTGGACTTATTGCAGGAATTTTTGTAAAACCAGCAGATACAATAAAAAAATATTCTAAAAAAGATAAATGGATAATGGGAGTTATAATACTAGCTATTAACTGTCTAATAGGAGGATTATTATTATACTGTCTATGTTTAAGAACTGGTTCTAATAATATAGTATCAAGTATTAATTCTTCAATCTTTGGCAGTTCATACAAAGTTCCATTTATTCAACCATTCTTTGGTGGATTATTTGGTGTAGCATTCTATTTTGGAATAATTGCTATGGGAATATTCTTATTTGCAAGTGTAATATATAAATCTAAATATAGTATTAAAGAGACATTTGCACTAACAGGATCTTGTTCAATTATTTTATTAATGGTATCAATACTTGCAATACTAATTTCATTTGCATCAGCTTATATAGCTATGGCACTTGTATTAATTGGTGTATTATTCTTTTTACTATACTTGTATCAAGGAGTAAGTGATATAACTAATCTTGATAAAAATAAATTAATATATGCTTATACACCAGCAATTGTAGTTGCAACTATAATCTTATATATTATTGTAAATTTTGCATTAGCTTCAATATATGCAACAAATGTTATAAGAATGTTTTAATTAAAATGGGTTTTATACCCATTTTTTTATTAAATTAGTAAAAAAAATTGTTGCACAAATAAATATTTTGTGGTAAAATTAATTTGTTACTTTGATTTGGCGATGTAGCTCAGTTGGCTAGAGCACATGGTTCATACCCATGGTGT
>CAMKQS010000023.1 GCA_946414975.1 uncultured Caryophanales bacterium
TAGATTTTTAGCACCTTGTAAATTATCTATCGATGTTTTTATTTCTGATGCACTTGCATTATTTACATCTAGATTTTTAGCACTCTGAAAATTATCTATTGATGTTTTTATTTCTGATGCACTTGCATTATCTACATCTATGGAATTAAAAGATTGAATGTTTTCAATCGATATATCTTTATTTAATACATTTTGGTCATTAGAATTAATATCTGGATTTATTTTTTCAAAATTTATAGTTGAAATATCATTATTATTAGCATGTTGAATATCACTTTGTACGTTAATATTAATTTTATCAAAATTTGTTGTGCCAACAGTATTTTTTGAAGCATAATACTTTTGTTCATCACTATCACTATAATTATTATTTATATTAATAGGTGATTGTACATAGTCTCTTGCAGTTTCATTATCCAAAACCAAATCTGTATAATTGTTATTCATATTAATTTGATCTAATTCATCATCAGATTTTTTATTTTTTTCTACATCTGGATTTATTAACTTATCATCTATATTAATATCTGCTTTTTCATAATTTTTTGCCTTAACACTATCAACTTCTTCAATATTTATTTCCTTTAAGTCGGGCGTAAACAATTGATATTGATGTGACAATCTATTTTTTTCAATTATTACAGGTTTTAAATTTATAAAATCATAATAAAAACTATTTAAATGACTAAGTATTTTTGAATTAACAGATGCTATTTTACTGTTAAATCTGACAACATCATTACAGTATGGAAATGTCGCGCCAGTAATGTTGTCGATTACTTTTTTATATGGATAATCGCTTGGAACGATACAAGAAGGCATTTCCCTATTAATCCAATCTAATCTTTTAATAACTCTATTAAGTGCTTCTATTGCTTTATTTGCATAATCAGTATTATAACTAATTGTTGTAACATAATTATAATCAAAATTATTAATAATAGTATTTTTTACATTATTATAAAATGTGTTAATAATTAACGCATATTTTCTTAATAATTTAATATGTTCATATGCATCATATTTCAATTTTTTTACACTATTTACGAATGCTTCTTGGTTTTTATCATGCCAACAATAGTCTGTTTTTTGAAGATTATAGCAAGATTCATTCAAGCATTTTTCATATTTTTGAATATAAAAAGCTAAATCACCAGTTTTAGAATTAACACTATTATAATCTATATAAAGTTTTGCCATTATTCCTCCTAAATATTCTTTTTTATTTCAGGTATTATTATGTTACTTATATTATTACGAGTACTATTTATTATTTTTCTACCTCTATTAATATCATACAAAAAAGCAGTAGTATTATTTATATTAAACCCCTTAGATAAATACTTTTGAGCATCATCTAAATCATACAAACACTTTCTTAGTTCATCATCAAATTTTTCAATTTTTTTCAATAAATCATAATACATTTGGCTCATTTTTTTATTCTCCTATTCTTAAATAATTGTTGAATTATATCAACAATTATTTAAGAATAGTAAAATACTTTACTATTCTCCAAAACCTTCCCATTGATTTCCAGCAGTATCGATAGTTGGTGCTTTTTCTCCAACTGCAGTTTGAACAGCTTGACTTTGTTGTTCGTATGCTGCAATTAATTCCTTCATTGCATTTCCTAAATCTTTATAACAAGTAGTTACAAGTGCAAAAGACTGTCCCATTTCTCCGATATATTTTTTTACTGCTGCTGCTTGATCAGCTCCGATGAATGATGTTGAAGCATCCATTTCATCAAATAAATTTTTAGTATTATTATATACAGCAGTAATATAATCTTTTATTGCTGTTGCAATTTTTTCAGCAGAACTCACTCCACTTTGTAGTCCTAAATCCATCTCTTCTGTAAATGTTACTTGTTTTAAGGCAACATCAGGATCTCCAGCTTCAATTGGTTCATATTTTACTGCTGCTGCTCCTTCTGCTGCAGTAGCACCTTCTAATATATTGCTTGCTTGGAATTTTACCCAAGACTCTCCAGTTGACTGTAAATTTTGCATAAAAATATTACAGTTACTTTGAATGCTTTGCCATAATTCAATAACCCTCGCAGCTAATTTTTGTTCAAATGATTGTTCATCGGAACCAATCCATTCAGTTTGAAGAACATTTTGAACTTCAGGCCATCCACTTTGCATTGAATTTTTAATTTCTTTACAATTACTTCCAATGCTACTAATTAGTTCATTAATTTTCTTTACATTATATCCTAATTCCATTAAAAAATTCCTCCCTTACTAATAATGTACTAATTGTTTGGTATAACACTCTTGATAGAATTTGAAATTTGCTCAGATTGTTGCTTATAACCTGTATAAACACTAGATAAAATTTGATTATACTCTTTAAAATTTTCTCTAACATTATTTAGTTGGTCAATAGTCTGATTAATCTGATTTTTTATAAAGTTAGTACTCTCATTAGAACCAGCTAAATCTCTTATTTCACTAAAACTAAATATCAGGTTGTTTATCATCCTATTCAAATTATCAAAATTAATAGAATCCTGATTATAAACACTTTGATATTCTTCAACAACTATGCCATTCATATTATACCTCCACTATTTTTATACCATATTTTTTATTATTTTTCAACCTTTTGATATTTTTTTCAATCTTTTGATATTTTTTTTACTAATTTAATAAGACTTGCAACACCGTTTTTAACTATCCATGCATATTCATTAGTAATTTTTGTTGCATATTTTTTATCATAATTACTTAATTTTATAACTGATTGATCTTGTAAACCAGCACCAATCCATATTCCATTTACATTTTGAACAAAGCTTGAATACCATGATTCAAAATTAATCTTTTTAAACTTAAATGCATTATCAACCATTACACAGGTTATATTTGTATTATTTTTTATTGTATCAATAATCTTATTAATTATTTTGGAATCCACTGATGCATTGAATTTTTCTACACCAATAATATAAATAACTAAATTATATGTAGTTCCAATTAATTTTTCTTCATAATACTTTATTATTTCTTCACCAAATTTATTAAAATCACTATTGCAATATGAATTTGCTAAAGCTTTATTTTCTGTAAACAATGATTCCATATCCAAAATTACAGAAACGCAATTGCCAAATCTATGCATTATTTTCATTGTATTTCCAACAAATTCAAAGCAATTTTCAATTTCATTTGAAGATATAATAACAGCTTTGTCTTTAAGAAAATTATAATTATATGTACTAATTGATTCTTTTGAGATACCAATTGGAAATGAATCTAATCCTGAATTGTCTTCTTCTATCAATTCATATATTACTTCTTCTGGAACAACAGGGATAACTTTTGCTTTTTCATTAGTTGCACTTAATTTTTCACCTTCTGCTTTAATAAATTCAATTATTTTATCGTCTTCACATATTCTTGCAGTTTGATATTCATATGCCTGCTCTTTTTTAAACAATCCTCTTCCTGGATAATCAGCTGGATATACATTTCCAATTTTACCTAGGACATCAAAATATTGATCTTTATTATTCATATCTAACGCAAAAATATTAGGATAATTTTTTAGCAATCTACTTCCTAATCCGGCAATGCCTCCTGCTGTCATTATGAAGTTAATTCCATATCTTCCACCTTCACGTGATAAGAACATCAACATTTCGTCATATCCTGAAAACATTTCTTTGTATGTTTCTACATTGTTGATAATTACACAAATTCTTGGTAATTTACTTCCGCTTAACTTACAATAGCTTTCATACTCACCATTATAATCAGCAAATTTTTTCTTTCTATCAATCAATTCATCATTGATCATTTTAAATAATTTATCAACTTTATCAGGTTCAGATTGAAACACAACATCTCCTACCTGTGGTAACTTTGAAAAAATTCTAAATGATTCTGAACCAAAATCAAGAATATAAAAATTAATTTGTTCTGATGTATAATTATGACACACTGAATAAATAAGCGTTCTTAAAAACATTTCTTTATTAGCTCCTGCTAATCCATAAATCATTGTATTAGAATCTTGATCTAGTGGAATAGTAAGTATTCCCTGTTTCTGATTTGATGGATCATCATATTCACCTATAATAGCAGTTACTTGTTCTGATGAAAATTCGTATTTTTTTACTATATCTTCTAAATATATATCACCCGGAATAGCATCTAACCATAAGTTTTCCGCTCTAACATTTAGTTTATCTGCAACTTTTGTAATATATTTAAGAATATTTGATAATTCATCCCCTAAATCTTCTGTTTTCTGAACTTGAACTTCATCATCTATAGTTTTTATTACATTACCAATATTATCGATAAATTGAATAGATTTATCAATTTCCTTCTTAACTATTTCAGAAGGGACATAATTACCTCCACAGTATCCTGACTGACCAAGAACAAATATTTCATTTTGTCCTACTTGCAAATAAAATCTACCAGCTTGTTTTATACTAGCTGCATCAGGGCACTTAATTATTTCAGAACTATCTCCCGGAGATGCAACTTTTAAACAAACTCTAAATTTAGTATTTGACCAAATTTGATCATTTACTACTCCACTTGGTTTCTGTGTTGCAAGAATTAAATGGACACCCAAACTACGTCCAATACGTGCAGCAGATATTAAATTATCCATAAAATCAGGTTGTTGCTGTTTTAACTCTGCAAACTCGTCACAAACTATAAATAAATGTGGCATAGGTTCATTTAATTTTCCTTCTCTAAAGAACTTTTGGTATTTATATATATCTATTGTACTTTCACCTAAATAATCACGAGCTTCATTAAATTTAGCTTGTCTTCTTGTTAGCTCTGACTGAATACTAACAAGAGTTCTATTCATTTCATTTTTATCTAAGTTAGTAATAGTACCAGCTAAATGAGGTAATCTAAAATTATTTTTCTTATTTTCAAAAGCTCCAGCAAGTCCTCCACCTTTATAGTCTATTAATATAAACGCTACTTCATTTGGACTATAATTTACAACCATAGAAAGAATATATGTAATTATAAATTCTGATTTTCCTGATCCAGTAGTTCCTGCAATAAGGCCATGTGGACCATGATATTTTTCATGAAGATCGAGATAAATAATATTTTCTTGTTTATCAAGTCCTAAAGGAGCTCTTAAACTCTTAGTAGGATCATTTAATTTCCAACGATTCATTATATTCAAATGCTCAATTTTACCAACTTTATACATTTCAAGAAAACCTAGCTTTTCAGGTATATGTCCTTCTACTTCATTTTCAATTTCAATAGGCATATTGGCAAATTTAAAAATGCAGTCCTCATAACTTATTTCTTTTTCTAAGTCTGCATTAAATTCAACTATACCCTCAAAATTTTCATTATTGTAATATTGTCCTTTTGTATTATCTAATTGTATATAACTTGAACATTGATCAGGTAAATGTATCATTTTATTATCTAAAATAAATAAACTAAAGCCATAGTATGAATCATTATCTATTAAATTCTTAAAGAAATCTAAATCCCTTACTTTTTTAAAACAATCTGTAATTATTAAATATGTTTGATCTAATTCTTCCATTATATCTGAATTATTTTGTCCAAATGCTTCCATATTATATGAAAGTATTCTATCTAAATAATAACTTAATTCCTTAGAATCTTCTATATTGTTTGCAAAAAATCTTACACTTTTATCATCAGAAAATAAATGAGGAGCCATTTTTAAAAATTTCCATTGATATTCCTGTTCTTCATCAGTAAATATTGCAATTTTCAAATCATCATAACTATGAAATGCTAAAATTTGAATTAGTAATCTTCGCATATATTCGCCATTATTTTGTTCCTCACCAATTAAGCCACTCAAATAATTTTCAACAAATGAAAACTCAAATGGTACATCTTCAAGCAACTTAGGCTCTGAACCTAATTTTTCAACTTCTTGTCTTAAATTATCCTCATCCATCGTAAAATGTTTTTCCGGATAATGAATATTAACTTCCATTGGGTATGTGCCTCTACCCAAATTAATTTTTAAATAATCAGGATCTTTTATTCTTCTTTGCCATAACGATATATCTTTTAATGCAATTAGTTTAATAACTTCTTCCAAAGGTGGACAATTATCAATCAATATTTGCATCTGTTCATTCCTTATATCATTGATTTCTTGCCTTTTTTCATCTATATATGCACTGTATTTTTTCTGTCTTTCTTTTTCATTTTTCTTTTTTTGACTTTTTTGATATTTACGTGTAATAGTTGGCCACAATAAACTACTTAGCATCATAGTTCCACTCATCACTAATGATGGTGCTGCTGTTTCCCAAGACGATCTACCATTAAGAACTCCACTCATGGATGTATAAACCGTTATAAGAGACGTCATTGACATTGTAAGCATAGGACCTATAGTCAATAATGCTGGCCCTTCTTTATCAGAATTCTTAGTCGGTGGTGAATCAATTTGAACATCAACATTTTTTATTTGTTTTACAAATCTCGGAATTTTGTAAAAATATTCATTTTCATCATACAGTGGATATTCATTTTCATCTTTTGAATCTTCGTAAGCAGTATTAATTGGTGGAGAAATTGCCGTAGAAATCAAAGAAACATTTATACTAATATTATCTAGATTGTTTACTCCTAAATATGCAAGTAATGTTTTATGAACATTTTGGATTACACAAAATATTATTTTCAAACCTAATATAAAAATAACATCACCGTTTTTTATTTCACGATATTTACCAATTCGAGCATTATTTACATATATTCCTTCTTTTGAATTATTATTAATTACAAAAACCTTATCATTTACTTTTTTTATAATACAATTTTCTTTTTCAATAAATGGATAATTTATTACTGCACTCTCTCCACTTCCTATAATAACCCCTTCATCTAATTTAGAACCAATTTCATAATAATTATAATTAGTAATAACTTTACTGCAATATATATAAAACATATTATTGTCTACTTCATTTTTTATCAAATAAAATTTATTTTCTTCCAAATATACAAATGGTTTAGCTATACCATTTTCAACATAATAAACATTTCTGTTACTAACTATTCTCCATTTTCCATCATCTGATTCAATAGAGATTAAATTTCTTTCTATGCCGTTTGCATCTGTCTCTGTAACCCAATAATTTCCTTCAAATTCATTATTAAGAATTATATTTTGTATTTTCTTTTCTTTTATTACTGAAACGCGCATATAATCACCCACTTTATTCTATATTATTACAATCTTAGTACCATTTTTTATATCTGTATCCTTAAGCAACAGATTATTATCATATTCAATAGCTGTATTTCTATCAATTAATCTTACACTTTCAAAAGGTCTATCATAGACTTTATCAGTCAAGTCAGAAATAGCACTTAAAATAAATTTTTTTATCGTACCAATTTTTCTACAATTAGGAACATAAATATCAAATTCCATTTCAGCAGTTGGAATAATAACTGTAATTAAAAATTTATTATTCATAGTAACACCCTATCCTATTTTATATATTATCAAAAAAGATAAAATATTGCAATAAAAAAACTATGAGTTACATAGTTCTTTCAATTTTTTCATATATTTCTTTTTTTCCCTGTTTTGTAACATTAGAAAACATTACAAAATCATCTCCAACTACTAAATCCAAATCAGAAAGTATAATATTTCTTTGTTTTTGATGTAAAGTAATACCCACTTTATCTGATTTAGTTCCAACTATCGTAACAGGAATTCTATAATGTTTTAAATAATTATACATCATTAAATCATCATTAGATGGTTTATGCCTAAAGTCGACTAGCATAAATACTTGCTTTAAATTAGGTCTATTTTGAATATAATCTTCCATCATTAACCCAAATTTTTTCTGTTTCTTTTTGCTAATCATAGCAAATCCATATCCTGGTGCATCAACTAAATAATAAGCATCATTTACCAAATAAAAATTAATAGTTTGAGTTTTTCCTGGTGTTGCTGATGTCCTAGCATAATTTTTTCTATTTATTAAAGTATTTATAAAACTACTTTTACCTACATTTGATCTTCCAACAAGCAAATATTCAGGTTTTTCATCTGTTGGATATTGGCTTCTTCTTACTGCACTTATAGTCATATTAACACTATTAATACGCATATAATCACCTCTAGTTAACAAAATTATATCAAATTTATTTATTCCTTGTCAAAAGTTTGTAAACAAATATAAATATAATAACAATATAATAAATAAAATAAATATAATTACCTATAGTAATTTCTGGATATATATTTCCAATAATTAATAGATATGCATTTTTTAAATAATATGTCATAAATAAACTAAATAGTAAAAATATCATTTGTATTGCATAAAAGTAAATGTTTATCTTTAAATATTTATTTTTTAATATAAACACTAAATTTACAATCATAAATATTAAACTATTTAAAAAGTAAAAGTAAAGATTATGATAAAAACATTTGAATGTTAAAGTAGATAATAAATTATACTTATAATTTACAATTATTATAAATGACAATATTATATCTATAACAATAATAATACATTTAGAATAACTATCTTTATTTTTTAATAATATAAATAGTAATATTACACAACTAATTACTATAAATGGATATATAGTATATTTAGAAATATTACGAATAAATAAATTAAATAAATGACTAATACTATAATTTAAATACATTTACTTATTACTTCTCCTGTCATTTCTGATGGAATATCTATTCCCATAATACTTAGTAATGTTGGAGCTATATCACCTAACTTACCATTTCTTAAAATAATATTTTTATCAGTAATTATAAATGGTACTAAGCTTGTTGAATGGCTAGTCACTATATTTTCATTATCATCTAACATATAATCACAATTTCCATGATCTGCGGTTATAACTAAAGTAAAATCTTCTTCTTTACATTTATTATATATTTTCCCTATACATTCATCTATAACTTCAACAGCTTTAACAGCAGCTGAAAACACTCCAGTATGGCCTACCATATCACCATTTGCAAAATTTAGAACGATAAAATCATATTTATCCATCTCTTTTAATAATTTATCTGTTACTAAATAAGCACTCATTTCAGGTTTTAAATCATATGTAGCAACTTTAGGAGAAGGGATTAATATTTTATTTTCATTTTTATAGTCAATCTCTTTTCCACCATCAAAGAAAAATGTAACGTGTGCATATTTTTCTGTTTCAGCAATTCTAAGTTGTGATAAACCACTATTACTTATAACATCTCCCATAATATTTTTTAAATTAGCATCGTTAAAAGCATATGGAGCTTTTACTGATGCAACAACAGGTAACATGCTCAATACTTTTAAATTATTAAATCTATTAACATCCATTTCATTAAATTCAATATTAGTTAATGAGGTAAGTATTTCCCTTATTCTATCTTTTCTAAAATTAAAAGTTATAAAGCCATCATTATCGCATACTTTACCCTCTTCTGTAAATACTGTAGGAATTAAAAATTCATCAGTTATATCCTTTTCATAGCTGTCAGTTAAAAATTCATTAATATTATCATAATGTTGCCCTTTTGCATTTACAATTGCATCATATCCAAGTTTCAATCTATCATAATTATTATCTCTATCCATTGCATAATAACGACCGCCTATTGTTGCAATCTTACCTATACCAACTTCATCAATCTTCTTTTGTAATCTTTCAAAATATATTCCTGCACTTTTAGGATCAACATCCCTTCCATCAGTCAAAGCATGTATATATACTTTTTTTATATCATTTTCTTTGCACATATCAATTAAGGCAAATAAATGATTAATATGTGAATGAACTCCTCCATCGCTAAGTAATCCCATTAAATGTAATTTAGAATTATTATCTTTAACATGTTTCATTACTTTTAATATTTCTTCATTTTTAAAAAATGATTTATCTGAAATAGCTTTATCAATTAACATTAAAGGTTGATATACTACTCTACCTGCTCCTATATTCATATGTCCTACTTCACTATTACCCATCTGACCATCAGGAAGTCCAACGGAAGATCCACTAGCTTCTAGTAAACTGTTAGGATAATTATTAAGTAAATAATCCAAATTTGGGTGCTTAGCAGCCATAAATGCATTACCATGTTTATTATTATTAATTCCAACTCCATCTAGAATAGTTAAAATTACCTTTCTCACATTATCACTCTTTTCTTAAATAATTATAACATTAAAAATAAAAAAAGTGAATTAATCTTCACTTTCAATAGTAATTTCTTTCTTATGAGATTCTTCTTTAATAGGAGCAGTAATTAATAAAGTACCATTTTTAAATTCTGCTTTAATTAAATCTTCATCAATATCTCCTAAATAGAAAGATCTTTTATATTTTCCATATTTACGCTCACGACGAATATATTTTTTATCCTCATCAGATTCATCTTTTTCAACATTCTTTTCTGCTGATACAGTAATTGTACCCTTATGACATTCAATTTTAATATCATCACGAGTAAATCCTGGAATATCCATCTCTAAATGATAAGTATTATCTTTTTCGTAAATATCACAACTCATATCTTCCATTCTGTCAATTCCAAACATACTATCATATAAAAATCTACCTGGTAACATACAATCATCCCTTTCTTATATTATTATGAACCAAATACTATTTTTTAGTACATTTATGTAATTATCTCAATTACATATTAATAATAGCACATTTTTTAGCACTTGTCAAGTGTGAGTGCTGATGAATTGTATTTTACTCTAAAATTTGATAACTATCAAACCACGCCCAATCTTCTTCTACATTATATGGGCTTAATGAAGAACCATCTCCCTAACAACACACTTCTATATATAAACATTTTTTAATGTTTATAACTAATTACTTTTTAGAATCTCTTCTATATTTTTCTAATTCTCTTCTTTCTTCAATAGATAATTTCTTATTTCCAAATAGAATCCAAATAATTCCTGTACCAATTATGACAATCAATAAAATACACAATATAAAAGGTTTTTTTAATTGAAGTAATACATCACCTAGTTTTGATATTTTAAATACATATTTCCCTCAATTCGACTATTTTTTACTGTACCAGTATCATTTTTATTATTATTATCACCTTTGGTAATAAACTCTTCCTTACCATTTTTAATAGTTACATCTACTATACGATGAGTCACAACATAATCTTTATCATCTCTAAATGCAATAACATCACCTTTATATAATTCAGATTCCATAGATTCAGATAATACTATAAATGGTTTATACCCAAATATTGATGGTATTTTATCAGAATTTTTTTCGTTTGAATCAAAATAGATAGAAACATAAGTGCTAATACTAGTAAAATTGTAATTGCAATATATTTTATAATTCTTAATAAAATCTTCATATATCGTTATATTCCTTTCTATTTATTTAAAAAATTGATACTAATAACTTGTAAAAAACAACGCTATGTTGTACAATTATATTGTATTTATTAAATCTACAACATAAATTTTAATTATCAAACAACAACCATAACATAATTTGTTGTATTTTAGGAGGAACATGAAAAAACAAACGCAACTAACTGAAAAGACAAAAAGAAAATTTAAAATTAGAATCATTTATAGAATTTGCTAATAATATAATATTTAATGGCATTAATATTGTTATAAAAAACGAAAAAAGCATTTAATTTGCTTTTTTTATTTAAAATATTCTATCCATTCTTTTTCTTTAAAACCAATTAGCATTTTATTATCAGTAATAAGCAAAGGTCTTTTTACAAGCATTCCATCCTGCGAAAGTGTTTTAATCATTTCATCATCGCTCATAGTATTAAGCTTTTCTTTTAAATTCATTTCTCTATAAAGTATACCACTAGTGTTAAATAATTTTTTTATGCTTATATTATATTTACATATCCATCTTTTTATTTCATCATATTTAGGATTATCATCTTTTATTTGTCTATCAATATAATTTATACTTCTATCATCTAAAAATTTTTTTGCTTTTTTACATGTAGAACATTTACTATAATTTATAAAATACATTCTATCACCAAATAAATAATAACATAAAAAAAGAAGAATTTAAACTATTTATTTACTAAATTCTCCCATATTTTTCTTACACCTTTTAATGATAATGTCGACAAGCTAAAACCTATTACTGGCACTAAAGAAGATAAAAATATATTAGATATTTTACTTATAACATATGTATATATAACTACTACTATATAAGTTAAAATGCATATACACAGTCTTCTTGTAAAACTAGTCTCCCATCTTTTATCAAGTTCTACTCTATTATTTCTATTTTTTATATTTTCAATTTCTTTTTTTAATTCTTCCATTATTTTTCACCTTTATATCTATATAACACAGAAGGTCTATGTCCACCACCTGTTTTCATTTTTTCTGTCTTTTCAACTTTATTAGCAATTATTCTTCTAAATGCCGGATCTAAAAGCTTTTTTCTTAAAACAACCTCATATACTTGTTGCAATTCTCCAAGTGTAAATAGATCAGGCATCATATTAAATACTATATCTGTATATTCAGCTTTATTTTTTATACGTTCTATTCCTGATATTATAACAAGAGGATGATCAAATGCAATTTTATTATTTTTTTCTATTTTAAACTTATATCTATCTGTTGTATGTTCTTTTAATGTTTTACTAACTGTAAATTTAATCTCTTCTATACCATTATCTAATGTTACAAAATAACCTTTATCATCTTCTATTAAATGAATATCAAACCAAGAGGCATTTGAAGAAATTTTCCCATCTAATCTTCTTTTATCTACTAGTGCAATATATGATGAACTTATAACTCTCATTCTAGGATCTCTTTTAGGATCACTAAATGTATATAACTGTTCTAGATAAATATCTTTTATATTAGTTTCATTATACAAAACTCTTTTAGCAGCTTCATCTAAATCTTCATCTATTTTTACAAAACCACCAGGTAAACACCACATATCTTTATATGGATATGTATCTCTTTTTACAAGTAATAAACTAAATTTCTTTTCAGTTAATTTTCTATAATTACCAATATCTTTATCAGATACACTTAAAAGCAATATATCTGTAGTCACAGCAATTGGGTCAAATTTTCTAGGATTATATTCTTTTAAAAATTCTTCTTCCGATGAATATATTTCTTTCATACTTCCCTCCAGATTAATTATATCTTAAATTTAATCAGATATCAATTTATTATGTATTCTAGTTGCAAATGAATAATTATTCAACTTCAACATCTTGATTTTATTTTTATCCAACCTTGATTCTACACTTTCAACATTACTATAGTTTTTATCAATTCCATCATAAGTAATAAAATAATTATTTAGATTATCTCTTGGTACAATTTTAATTATTGCATTTTCATTAAAAATAACAGGATTACGATAAGAATTATATGCTTTAGTTGAAATAGCACCCATTGGTGTTACTTGTATTGACGGAAATATAGGATCTATTGATGCACCACCATAACTTGCATTATGTCCTGTTGAACCAATTGATGTAGATATTATAATTCCATCTCCTGTATAGTTTTCAAATAATTTATTATTACAATAAATATCACTTTTTAATACTTTACAGTTATTATACCTTATAATTACATCATTTAAAGAAAATAGTATTTCTTCTTTATTATCATAGTTAATAATAGTTTTTTGAATATTTACTTTATTATCATAATAAGCATTACTATTTAATCTATCTATAAAACTATCCACATCATTTACTTCTACTTCTGCTAAAAATCCTAAAGTACCTGAATTAATACCTACATAATATGGATTAGAATCATAATTACAACTTCGAACCATTCTTAAGAATGCTCCATCTCCTCCAATTGATATAGCCATATCATAATTCTTATTATCAATTATATATCCATTTTTTATAAACTTATCTTTAACTATTTTAGCATTTTTAAGTGATTTATCATTATTATTAACATATAATCTAATTCTTTTTATCATCTAATCACCTACATTTCTATTGTATATTTTTTTTAATGTTTTGGGATTAATTGTTGCATCTATTCCATTTTCAGCAAGATATGTGTATGTATCTATTAACACCTTATCTATCTTAGGATTTATAAACTCGCTTTTACCACTATTTAAATAATATTCAAGCGGTTCTGATACTGTCCACTTATCTTTCTTATAAGTTTGACCTGCAGCTATATTATCGCATATCATTTCTACTGTATACTTATATGGTATTAAAGCTCCTTTTCTATCGAGTAAATCATACCAATAATCAAAATGATGCTTATTATGACTTTTATGATGTAACCAAGCTTTAGAATAACCTAAATCTTTCTTACAATTTATAATTGGGCTTTCATCTCCTCGATAATATTTCACACTTTCGATAAATTCTACTGGCAAATATTTAGATAAGTCATGAACCAGTCCTCTATAAGGAATACCTGCTTTTGTACATAATTTAAAGACTCTAAATCTATGTTTATTAATAAGATGAAAATGTAATACAATATTCTTAATCATAAACTACTTTATTACCTCAACTAACTTATCAACTATTTTATTAATAATTAATTCTTTATTAAGTTCTCTACTAGATTTAGTTGCCTCTATAATAAATTCAACATATTCATCATTATCTTTATCATAAACACATACAAACGTTATATTATCACTACCATAAGGATTATTCTTATCAACTCTATTTAGTTTCCCTGTTATTCCAATACCGTAATTAGAATTAGCAAATTTAGATATATTATATGCCATTTCTCTAGCTACTTCTTTACTATATACACTATATTTATCTATTGTTTCGCTGCTTACTCCCATTTTAATTTTATATTCATTAGAATATGTAACTGCAGAAAATTTAAGTATCTCACTCGCACCTTCTATATTAGTAATAGCATTTACAACCCCTCCACCAGTACATGATTCCATTGTAGCAATTGTTTTATTTAATTTAGTTAATACATTTATTACTTCTTGCATAATAGTTTCTCCTTTTTATAATATTTACTCAATATATCTTTCATATAATTAGGAATATATTCACTCACATCATCTATTATTTCATTTGGAATACCATAATACGCTTCTGATAAAGAACCTGTGATGCAAGCAATTGTATCTGTATCTCCTCCTATTGATAGCGCAATTCTAATAGCGCTTTCAAAAGAATATGATTTTAAAAAGCAAAATATTGCTTGTGGCACTGAATCAATTGCCTTAGATGTAAAGTGATAATTATGTCTTAAGTCTTCTAAATCGTAATCTAGGTTAAAGTAGTTTTTAGTAATATAATCTATAAGTTCTACCTTAGACATTCCATGTTTTAAAAAGAATATTGAAGTTGCGATTGCCTCTGCACACTTAATACTATCTTTATTATTATGTGTTGGAATAGTAGCAAGATATGACTCACGTTTTACATCTTCAAATGAATCAAACAGAAAACCTACAGGAGATATTCTCATAGCACATCCATTACCATAACTATCGCCTTTGGAATCATTATTAAGCCATTTTATAAAGCCTGAACCAAATCTACTTCTTCCATATCTATCAACACCCATATTAATTTCTTTTAAGCCATATTCCTTCAATGATTCTTTATAAGCTTTATTATTTATAATGGCATCCATGATTGCTATTGTAAGTATTGAATCATCTGTAACTGAACAATTCTCATTAAATAATGGTGTATCATTATTTAAAACTTTAATTCTCTCTTCATAAGATCTAATACCTTTTTCTTTTAAACTATTTACTTCTAAAACTTCTAAATAAGAACCTGCAATATCACCTATAATTGCCCCTAACATATTACACCTCACATACAATTTAATTATAACACATTAAGTTTTTTATTTATATAATTTATTATCATTGATATATTTTAATACTTTTCTATCTAAATATTTTGATCTAATCTTTTTATTATTTCTTATTTCAGTTGATGATATTTGTATAGGATTAATCAAAGCAAATATCATATTATCATACTTAATGTTAGTTTTTATATTATTTCTATCAACAACAATTAATCCATAGTTAAGAATTTTATCATAATTCATCCATTTATGAAAATCATTTAAATTATCTAATCCTATAATAAGTTTTATATCATCACTTCTATACATTTTTTTATATACATCCATTATTTGATATGTATATTTTAATTCATTATTAATTGTATCAACTATAATATTACTACTACATACAAGTTTTAACATATTGATTCTATCATTTAGTGGAGCAAGATTATTTTTGTTCCAGTATCCTAAAGTAGGTATAATATAAATTTTATCAACATAGTTATTTTTAATTAGTTTATTGGCAACATCAATATGTCCCTTATGCACAGGATTGAATGAACCAACATATATTCCTATTTTCATATAATTACTTTCTATACATTACAGTTGCAAATTTATGTTGATTAAGATTATGTAGTTTCATAACCTTTTGTTTAATTATATCTTCTACATATTCACCTTTTATTACTTTTTCAATGTCATCATATTTAACTCCAAGTTTTTCCTCATCTGTAACTCCTGATAATCCATCATCAGGAGCTTTATTAACTACTTGATATGGAACTCCAATATATTTTCCTACTTCAATAACTTCTTTCACAGATAGATCACCAAGTACCATAATATCAGATACATTATCTCCACCTTTAGTAAAATAGCCAACATAAAGTTCACATGCATTAGATGTTCCAGGAACTATATAAGTACCACCTTTTACGCTAGATAACATAGCTGCATTGTAATATAGAGTTGCAGTTCTAAGTCTAGGCTTAATATTTATATTGGCATCAATTAAATTTTCATCTTTAATATCAGGATAAATATTTTTAATTTGTTTTACATAATTATCATATGTACTAGTTAAATCTACCTCTTTAATATCAAATCCAAAACGATTAGCAACTAAATATGCATTCTTTTTATCATTTTCTTTAGAATGACATGGCATCCATAAACCTTGAATATTTTCAGGACCAATAGCACGAGCAAATAACCCTGCAACAACTGCTGAATCTTTGCCACCAGAAATACCAATAACTGCTCCTTTTAAATTATTCTCTTTATAATATTTTCTTATAAATTCTATAATCTCTTCTGTTGTTTTCTTTACATCAAGCATATTACCTCTCCTTTACATACTTTTTAATTTTTTCAAGTGCTAATTTTGTATTTACCCCCATAATATAATTCATATCATTTAAATAATTTAACTCATCATAATTAAATGTCATATATTTTATTATTTCATCTTTATCTAAATTTTGTTCATACTTTTTTTTACAATTTAAAGCTAAATAAATTCTATTTAATGCCATACTGCATCCTTCATCTTGATAGAATGTATCTATTAATTTAATACTATCAGGAACATAACCTGTCTCCTCAGCAAGTTCTCTTAAAGCTCCCGCTTTAGCATCTTCTAAAGCTTCTATATATCCGGCTGGAAATCCAATACCAACAGAAAGATCAGTAAATACTCTAGGTTCAATAACAGTTAAAAACTCCCCATCAACTAAAGGTACAATAATAGCAGCAGAGCCATCACAATTACCTTTAATTAATCTTTCTCTTGTGATAACTCTACCATTATTAAGAGTATATTTAAAAGATTCGCTTTGTAAAAATTTATCTTCTTGTTTAACATTGTTTTTCTCTTTTTTAATTACCTTTAATTCTTCTATTATTTCTTTTAATTTTTCTATTTTTTCTTTTCTAATCATCTTATCTTACCTTTTTTTTAACTTTAGTATTTCTTACTTCCATAATCATAGCTTCTTTTAATTCTCTTAATTTATTAGTTAAATCTACATAGTATTGATGTGGATTATCTAATCTTTTAATCTCTGGATAAATTGTTTTAAATTCATTATCACAATAATATTTCTTCTGTTTAATTGTTGGTTCTTTATATACTTGATTTCCATTTTTAAATATAACCTCAGTCATTAATCTAACATTATAATTTTCTAAATCTGTAGTTTTCCATATTTCAGTTGGAGATACTAAAGTATACTTATCTTTCGGAATAATCTCATCATTTAATGCGATTACATCTCCAAGTGCATAATTAGTTTTTTTATCATAAAATCTATATAATTTCTTATATCCTGGATTTATAGTCTTTATTGTATCTTCACTAACCTTTATTCTAGGAATAATATTATTTTCTTTTTCAATAGCTACTAATTTATATACTCCACCTACACGTTCTTTAGATGCAGCAATATTATCT
>CAMKQS010000024.1 GCA_946414975.1 uncultured Caryophanales bacterium
TAAAGTACGCCATATGTTTAATAAAAAAGAAAATTAAGTTAATATTCACTAAATTACAAGTATACTTTAAGATGTAAATAATTTAATATTTATATCTTATTTTTTTATGTTAAATTATTTACCAAGAGTTTAAGTGAGAACGGCAAATTACAGAGGTCATAGAATCTAACAAATTGACAGTTCAGCTTTTATTTCTATTATTAATTTAGTTTAAGATAGTGAGGTCGTAGAATCTATATAACAAGCTTGATGAAATAATGGTGGAAACAAGAGACTTAAATTCAGAAAGGAGTAAATAATGAAATCAGTATTAAGTGTTGATGTAGCTAAAGGAAAAAGTATGATAATGTTATCTACTGAATATGGAGAAGTATTGATTGAACCTAAAGAGATAAAACATAATTTTCGTGATTTTAATGAATTAAAAGATAAAATTGAAAGTTTTAATTTAGAAGATTTAACTATTTTCATGGAATCAACAGGAATATATCATTTGCCAGTAGAAAGATATTTTAAAGAAAATAATTTTAATACATTAGTAATTAATAGTTTAACGACCAAAAATAATTATGATACATTAAGGAAAACAAAAACTGATACAAAAGATTGTATGAGATTAGCTAAATTATTTTTCGTAAATGAAGTAGAATATCATGATTTGTCTAAAAAAGATTTATATGCTAATTTGAAAGCAATGACAAGACAATATTTTTATCTAACTCAATTAAATGTGAGTTGTAAAAATAGATATAAAAGACTTATAAATATATGTTTTCCAGAATTTGAAGAAATATTTAAAGGCAGCAGAATATATGAAGAAACAGCATTAAACTTTATTAAAACCTTTCCTCATGCTTATATAGTAAAAGAAAAAAGAATAGATGCATTATACAATAATTTGTATAAAACTAATTCTAGACATGATTATTATTATAAGAGGTTAGCAAACAAAATCAAAGATATAGCAGTTAATTCATATCCAGGTGTCGATAAAGATCATTCGGATGTAAAGAACTTATCTGATATGGCTGCTATTTTACAAGAGAATATTAAGACAATAAATGAATTAAAAGAAAAGATGATAAAAACTGCAAAAGAGTCACCTTACTTCGATATAATTAATTCTTTTTACGGGATAGGAGAAGTATTAACAACCGAATTATTAGGTGAATTAGGTGATATAACAAGATTTGATAATCATAGACAATTAATTGCTTTCTGTGGTTTAGATCCAACAATAATTCAATCTGGGAAAAGTATAAACGTGCATGGAACTATTTCTAAACGTGGAAATAAATATGCAAGATGGATATTATTTAATATTAGTCAAATAGTAGTTAAGTTAGGGCATCAATGTCCTGGACACCCCGTATATGATTATTATTTAACAAAAAAAGCAGAAGGTAAACATTATTATGAAAACCTAACTGCTTGCTCTACAAAAATATTAAGAATGTTATATACAATGTGCAAAAATAATACAACATTCAAAATAAATTAACAAATTAATTTTAACATATATATAATTACATTACACGAAAAAAATTAAAAAAACGCATATTTTCGTGTTTTTAGTCGTGGTATAATATTAATATAAATTTAGTGTTGACAAAACTTAGATAGTCAATTTATTAATTAGTTCGCAAGATTAAGATATTACGATTTACTAAATGTGTTATATAATGTATCTTAGATAAGCAATTTAGTAAAACAAGAGTTTTGATACCTGAACTTGACGGTGGCACAAGCTGCATTTAAATCCAAAAAAGAACTAAAGATAAAAATTTCAAAGGCTAGGTAAAACTAGTCTTTTTTGTGGTAATTGTGCTTGCTTTATAGTATAATATATATAGTTATAGTGGTGATATATATGCTTGAAAATAAACTAAATATTACCAATGAAGTAGAGCTTGCAAAAGAGGAAGAAAGAATAACAAAATTAAAAGCATTAGAATTATTTGATACAAATAAGATTAATGAATTTGAAGTAGGAACTACAAAAGGATTATGTGATATTCATAAATTTTTATTTAGTGAAATATATTTATTTGCTGGTGAGGTAAGAGAATTAAATTTAGCTAAAGGTAATTTTAGATTTGCTGCAGCAATGTATTTAAAAGACGTACTTTTTAAAATAGATTCTATGCCCGAAGATACATTTGAAGATATAATAAAAAAATATATTGAAATGAATATAGCTCATCCATTTAGAGATGAGAATGAATCCTTAGTCAAAAATAAATTATTATTTTCTAATTAATGTGTGATAAAAATGATTTATATAACTGGAGATAAACATGCTGATTTTGGAGAAGTCTTTTATTTTTGCTATGCTAATGAAACTACTTTGGATGATATATTAATTGTGTTAGGTGATGCTGGAATAAATTATTATGCTAATGACAAAGATAAAGCACTTAAAAATAGTTTAAAAGAACACTATCCAATAACTTTTTTCTGTATTCATGGAAATCATGAAGAAAGGCCAGAAAATATAAAGACTTATAAAACAAAAAAATTCTATGAGGGAATTGTATATTATGAAGAAGATTATCCAAATATATTATTTGCTAAAGATGGAGAATTATATAATTTCAATAATCATAAAGTTTTAGTTATAGGTGGAGCTTATAGTGTTGATAAATATTTTAGATTATCTAGAGGTTATAACTGGTATGAGAGTGAACAACCAACCGAAGAAACAAAAAATAAGGTAAAGAGTGTTTTAAAAAATTTGGATAATAAAGTTGATATTATTTTATCTCACACTTGCCCTTATAAATATTTACCAAGAGAAATGTTTTTGGAAGGAATAGATCAAAGTACAGTTGATAATTCAACAGAATATTTTTTAGATGAAATAGAAGAATCTACTGATTATAATTTATGGTATTGTGGTCATTATCATACAGATAAAAAAATAGATAAAATAATATTTATGTTTCATAAAATTGAAGAATTCAAATGATTATAGTTGAAAAATAGTTGATTATTATTTCTTTATATTATAAAGTTTAAAAACTACTTTTAAAGAGAAAATCAACGATAAAATAAGGTATATTAGTTGTTTTTGCAAGTTCAAAAAAAGTTGGTGGTGTAACTATGAAACTTTTAAATTCTTAATTTTTAAGGAATTTGAAATTTCGTGGTGCATTCCCATATCCTGTTGCGATTAAAATTTTAACTATTTTTTGATTTAATAGTAATCATCTATAATTTAGAGTATAATTCAATTAAATATTTGAAGGAAGTGAGATTGTGAACAAAGTTGCTGATTTAAATAGTATAGTTTTATATCAAAATGAAACTGGGAGTAAAATTATAGAAGTGTTATATGATAGTGAAGATTTCTGGCTAACCCAAAAGACTATGTCTGAATTATTCTCTGTTAAAGTCAATACTATAAACTATCATTTAAAAGAGATATTTAATAGTGGTGAACTAAAAGAAAATTCAGTTATTCGAAAAATTCGAATAACTGCTAACGATGGAAAAAAGTACAATACTAGTTTTTATAGCTTAGATGCTATAATTGCTGTTGGGTATAGAGTTAACAGTTTTGAAGCTACACAATTTAGAAAATGGGCTACTAATACATTAAAAGAATATATTAAAAAAGGATTTGTAGTAAATACAGAACTTTTAAAAAATGGTCCTAAATTTGGTAAAGATTATTTTGATGAATTATTATTAAAAATAAAAGAAATAAGAGCAAGTGAAAGAAGATTTTATCAGAAAATTACCGATATCTATAAAGAATGTAGCTATGACTATGATAAAAATAGTGAAACAACTATAGAGTTTTATAAAAATGTACAAAATAAACTCCATTTTGCTATAACTGGAATGACTGCTCCAGAAATAATTTATAATAGAGTAAGCTCAAAAAAAGATAATATGGGCTTACAAACTTGGAAGAATTCTCCTAAAGGTAAAATATTAGAAAGTGATGTAGTTGTTGCTAAAAACTATTTAGATAAAGAAGAAATAACCGAATTAAATAATTTAGTATCAATGTATCTAGATTATGCAGAAAGGCAAGTAAAACTGGGACACATTATTTCGATGAAAGAATGGAAAGAAAAATTAGAATTGTTTTTAAAACTAAATGAGTATAATATTTTAAAAGATAATGGCAAAATAAAAAGAGAGATTGCAGATTCTTTGGCTCTATCAGAATATGAGAAATATAGAATAAAACAAGATCAAAATTATTTATCTGATTTTGATGAACTTATTGAATTTAGTAAAAGTAAGGCAAATATTAATGAATAGTATTGAATTTATTAGTGATGCTTATACTGAAGATGGACTTGCAATCATAGAATCTCAAGTAAAAAGTTCAAAACAAAAAGTAGAAGAATGGATTTAAGGAGAAAAAATGGAAAATAATGATAGATTAAAAAATAATGAATTATTACTAAATAGAGAAGTAAATAAGTGTGTATTTTGTTATGATGCACCATGTAAAAAAATTTATAAAAATATTGATCCATCAAGAATAATTAGAGCACTTAAATTTGATAATAAAAAAGGGGCATATACATTAATAAATAAAGATACGTGTTTTTTAAAAAATGCTGATTCTAATATTAAATGTCCATTAAATGTTGATATCGATTATATATTAAAAAGTATTGTTAATGATAATAATGTATTAACTAATATAGAAGATGTAGATATAAGTTCTGAAATATGTGGTGTGAAATTAGAAAATCCATTTCTGCTTTCTTCTTCAATTGTTGGAAGTAATTATGAGATGTGTAAAAGAGCATTAGAAAGTGGATGGGCTGGAATTTCAGTAAAGACTATTAGTATGATGCGTATGGATGAATCTTCACCTAGATTTTCTGCTTTAAAAGATTGGGACGAATCAATTCTAGGTTTTAAAAATATAGAGCAACTCTCTGAGCATTCAGTTTTAGAAAATATGGAAATGATAAAAAAATTAAAACAAGAATTTCCTAATAAGGTAATAATTGCATCAATTATGGGTAGAGATTTAGAAGAGTGGAAATATTTAACTAAAGAAGTGACAAAAGCTGGTGCGGATTTAATAGAATTAAATTTTTCTTGCCCAAATATGAAACATAAAGATACTGAATCTGTTGTTGGACAGAATAAAGAACTTGTTGAAGAATTTACAAGAATTGTAAAAGAGAATACTAACGTTCCTGTGCTTGCTAAAATGACACCTAATATTACTGATATATGCGTTCCAGTACAAGCTTCCAAAAAGGGTGGTGCAGATGGAATCTCTGCCATTAATACAATTAAATGTATAACAGGTATTGATATAGATACACTAGTTCCAGAACCACAGGTAAATGGTAAATCATCATTAGGTGGTTATTCTGGTCGTGCAGTAAAACCTATTGCTCTAAGATATATATCTGATATGATTAATGATCCTGAACTTGAAGATTTATATTATAGTGGTATTGGGGGAATTTATACTTGGAAAGATGCTATTGAATTTTTATTAATTGGTTGTACAAGTATTCAAATTACTACAGCAGTTATGGAATATGGATATAGAATTATTGATGACCTAATATTAGGATTAAAAATATACATGAAAGAAAAAAATTATAAAAGAGTCAAAGATTTTATAGGATTATCAAAAGAAAATTTAATTAAAAATGATGAATTAGATAAAGATACAATTGAATATCCAAAAATAAATTATGATAAGTGTATTGGTTGTGGTAGATGTTATATATCATGCAAAGATGGAGGACATCAAGCAATAAACTTTAATGAAGAAAGAAAACCAATTATAAATGGAAATAAATGTGTAGGATGTCAGTTATGTAAGCTTGTGTGTCCGCAAAAGGCAATTGAAGTTGCGTTAAAAAGAGTAAGTAAAAATAATTAATAGAACTTATTATAGAAAGAGGTGTAAAATGAAAAAAGTTATATATGTGACTGGAAATAAAGCTAAGATTGAAAGTGCTAGGCATGCATTAGAACCACTTGGCTTTAAAATTGATAATATTAAAATGGAGACTCCAGAAATACAGGCTGATGATGTAGTAGAAGTTTCTAAATATTCCGCACAATGGGCTGCACAAAAGCTAAATAAACCAGTTTTAAAAAATGACTCAGGTTTGTTTGTAAATGGATTAAAAGGTTTTCCTGGAGTGTATACACGATTTGTTGATGAAACAATAGGAGAAGATGGATTATTAAAATTAATGGAAAATATAGAGGATAGGACAGCATATTTTAAAGAATCTATTGCATATTGTGAGCCAGGAAAGAGCCCAGTAGTATTTGAAGGAATTACCAAAGGAAGAATCGATACTAAAAAGTCGGGTTCTAATGGATGGAGTTGGGATTTTGTTTTTATACCTGATGGTGAAGAACAACCTTTAGCTTGCTTTGAAGATGATAAAAAATGGGATTTTTGGAGTCAAGATGCTTACAAAGATTTAGCAAAATATTTAGAAACTAAAAATTGATTATTATTAAATTATTTTAATATAATTTATGTTTTTTCAATTATGAGATTAAAAACTTTAATTAAGTTAAATAAATATAGGCTTTAAGCTTATTGTAATATATACTTTTCAATGCTATAATCAATTTAGGATGTGATGTATATGGATAAACCAATTATAATACAGGGAGCGTTGCAAAGTGAAATTGATTATTTGCTAAATATTTTTAATATAAAGAAAAAAATAAGTATTGGTACTTTTTGTTTTTATGAATGCTCGTATAAAGAATATCCTGTTATTATATGTAAAACAAAAATAGGTGAAATATCTAGTGCTATAGCTACTTCTTTGGCAATTAAAAAATATGATCCTTTATTTATATTAAATCAAGGAACAGCAGGAGCTTTAGTAAAATGGCTAAATAAGGGCGATATAGTTATTGGAAAACAAATATATTATCTTTCTGATTTTTCGACAGATGAAAATAAAGAAAATGAAATTATAAATCCGTGGAAAAAAGATGGATATAGAACAATTGATGGAGAATTTTTATCATATAATGCTAATAAAGAGTTATTAGATTGGTTAAAAAGTCTAGATATATTCAGTAAAGATAATATATATTTTGATATTATTGGTAGTGGAGATATTTGGACTAAAAATTTAGATAAAATGAGATGCTATAATGATAAATATGGCATAGTTTGTGAGGCTATGGAGTGTTCAGGTGCTTATTTAGCAGCTAATAGTTTAGATGTCCCATTAATTTCTATAAGAGTGATTTCAAATAATGAATTTAATAATCAAATATATGATGATAGTATTGGTATTATTTCACAAAAAATATCGGTTGACATTATAGACAAATTTTTACAAGAGAAAGTTATTTAGCAAAAAAATAAACTAGAAATGAAATATCTAGTGAGAATAACCAAAGTTAATTTAAGGACTTTTAAGATCCTTTTTTTTTGCTATATAAAGTACGGAAGTCGGGAATTGATGCTAAAGAAGCAGAAGCACATTTTACTATTTCTAAAACAAATGACGCTAATCATGAAGAAACAAAAGGTAATAAATCACAAAACAATATTGAAAAAAATCCAAAAACAAATGATAATATAATTCTTTATATTTCAATGTCTATATTAAGTATATTAGGACTTGTAGGATTAGGGTTATACATAAAGCAAAAAAAGAGAGTTAATTAATAAATTTTTTAATAAAAGAAAATTTCTCTTTTTTTGTGCTATAATTAATATATGAAAGAAGATTTGATATGACAATAAACTTTAAAAAGAGATTAGAAAAAGAAGAAACTTATATAGATAAAAAAGCCTTAAAACATAAACATAATTATTCTATCAATTATTTATTGATTATTACTAATATAAATAAACATGCGAGTGCAAATTATTATGGAAAGAAAGAATATTATTATGTATTAAAATGTAGTGAATGTAATTCATTTATTCCTAATTCTATTGATGGTAATTATAACCATAATATTTTTCATAGAGAAAATATAGATTATAATATGCCAACAATTGTTGCAAATACAACACAGAAGTGTCCAAATTATGATTTTAGTAAATTAATTGATGTAAAAGTAAATGATTAGTATTAAAATAGGAGGTAATATGAAAAAAATATTAATTATAGTATTAATACTATTTATAGTATCAGGATGTAAAGATAATAAAGTTGAAAAAAAAGAAGTTAAGGAAGAAAAAAAAGTAGAAACTGTTGAAAAGAAAGATACATATAACGATTTAAATAATACTGATATTGGATTATATATTGAAAAAGGTAATAAATTAGAATTAGTAACAGAGTATAAGACAAATATTAAATCAGTTACTGATATAGGAGTATTTCAAATATATCCAAGTAGTGAGCAAGAGATTATATTAAATAATAAATTTGGTAATAGTTTTTATGAAAAATGGACTTCATTAGATAATTATCAAAATTTAAAAATTGGATTTAATTTAAAATATACCCTTGATAGTGGTGAAGAAGTTACACATACAATATTAGATCCATCTACTACTATGAAAACGGGATATGAGTTTATAGTTGCATACCTATATGATGATTATAAAAATAGAAATTCTAACTTCTATTCACATATAGAACAAAGCGATTATAATGCTGAATCATTATTTACATCAATAAAATTATTTTCAAATAATACTGATAGAGTAGTATCAAAAATAAAATTTATGGTATTTACATATGATAGTCCTGATGATATAATTGATTTAGAATACCGTGGTAATAGTAAGTATGAAATTACCATATGTGATATAAATAGTACATGTTAGTTGTAGGAGGAAAAAAATATGGCTTTAGAAGCATTGGTTTGTCCAAATTGTAAAGGTGAAGTAGAGCTAGATAAAGATCAAGAATTCGGTTATTGTAAGTATTGTGGCACTAAGGTTCAAAATGCATCAATAAAACATATTAGAGGTAGAATAAAAATTGATAAAAATAATGATTTAGATAATTATTATATAATTGCACGAAGATCTATAGGAAATGGTGATACTAAGACTGCAGAAAAGTATTATGATATGATACTACAAATAGATCCAAATAGTTATGAAGCATTATTTTATAATACATATTGTAATGCAAGAAACTGTAAGATTATAGAAATTAGAAGTTCAATTATAAAACTAAATAATTGTTTAGATTCAGTATTTAAATTAATGAGTGAACAATTAGAAGGTGATGAGTTAGAAAAGAAAATTACCGAGATTGGAAATAGAGCAAATAATACTTTTATAACTCTTGTAGATGCATATCGTAATCATTATTTAAAAATAGATTATCGAATAAAAAATAGATATACCCAACAATTTCTTGATACAGTTTTAGCAGGAATTAAGGCAGAAGAATACCTGAGTGCTTTATTACTAAAATATTTTCCAGATAGTAAATGGGTGAAAAATAATGTAGGGACCTTACTAGGTAATGCTAATTTATGGCATGTAAATTGTATCCCACTTTTAGCTCAAAAAGATTTAAATATTGAAAAAATACATAAAAGAACAGAGAAAATAAAACAATTCAAACCTGACTATGTAGAACCAAAAATAAGAAAAAGTGGATGTTATGTTGCAACTTGTGTATATGGCTCTTATGATTGTCCACAAGTATGGACACTTAGAAGATATAGAGATTATAACCTTGCTAAAAGTTGGTATGGTAGATTATTTATTCACATGTATTATGCTATAAGTCCAACAATTGTAAAAATATTTGGAGATACAAAAATATTTAAAAAAATATGGAAAAGAAAACTAGATAAGATGGTTGTAAAATTACAAGAAAAAGGATATGAAAAAACACCATATGATGATCTAACTTGGAAATAGATATTATTATCTATTTTTTAATTTGCAATCATACTTTTTATTATGGTATACTTTTTATAGTTTATAAAAATTAAGGAGGGTAGGATTTTTTTATAAATGAGCGCCAGAAGTTTAACTTGACGAGGTTAGTAGTTATCGAAAATTCGGCGGGTGCTACTACGGGAAATCGTTAGATTATTTACAAAATGCAAAATATGTCTTGCTACAAAAAAATAATCGAAAGAAGGAGGATTATATGTGTGGAATTGTTGGATACATAGGAAATAATGCAATAAAAAATACAATAGCTGGATTAAAAAATCTAGAATATCGTGGATATGATTCATCAGGTATTGCATATATAAAAAATAATAAAGTAATTATAAAAAAGGAAGTTGGTAGAATTGATAACTTACTAACTAATTTAGATTATGATAATAGTGTTAATATAGCTATAGCTCATACTAGGTGGGCAACACATGGTGAAGCCAATAAAACTAATGCACATCCACATAAAGTAGGTAAAATTACATTAGTTCATAATGGAATAATTGAAAACTATGAAAAGCTAAAAGAAAATTTAACTGATTATAATTTTATAAGCAATACAGATACAGAAGTAATAGCTGCTTTAATTGATAAATTATATAATAAATATAATGATATGAAATTAGTACTTAGTAAAATAACAAATTTATTAAAAGGATCATATGCTTTAGCTATTATAAATGATGATATAACTGATAAGATATTTGCTATTAGAAAAGATAGCCCATTAATAATAGGATATGATAATAAAAGTACAATAATAGCATCAGATATACCTGCTATATTACATGTTACTAAAAAATATTATTTACTGGATAATTATGATATTTTAGAAATAAGTAGTAATGAATTAAATATATATGATAAAGATTTAAATAAAATAAAAAAAGAAGAAAATATTTATGATGAAAATTCTACCATTATGAGTAAAGATGGTTATGAACATTATATGTTAAAGGAAATAAATGAAGAACCAGATATATTTAGAAATATATTAGATAAATATATCATTAATGATAAAATAGTAGATATATATGATATAAGTAAATATGAAAATATAGAAATAGTAGCATGTGGGTCAGCAACTCATGCAGGATTAATTGGTAAGTATTATATAGAAAATTTAACTTCTATTAAAACATCAGTTTATTATGCATCAGAATATAGATATCAAAAACATATTTATAACCAAAAAACACTTGTGATAGTGATATCACAGTCTGGAGAAACAGCTGATACTAAAGAGGCTTTAAAAATAGCTAATGAAGCTAATTTAGATACACTTGCAATAGTTAATGTATATAAATCAAGTATTGCCAGACTTGCCAAAAATGTAATATATACACAAGCAAAAATAGAAGTTGCTGTTGCAACAACTAAAGCATATATGGCTCAGTGTTTAATATTACTATTACTCGCACTAAAAGTAAATCCAGATAAAACAATAATTAACGAATTACATAATATACCAAATATAATGAAAAAATATATAAAAAAAGATTATAAAGAAATAGCTAGTGTCATTAGTAATTATGATCATATATTTTATCTAGGAAGACTTGTTGATTACTATTTAGCTTTAGAAGGAAGTTTAAAACTAAAAGAAATATCCTATATTCATAGTGAAGCATATCCAGCAGGTGAACTAAAACATGGTACTATATCACTAATGGATAAAAATGTATTAGTAATAGCTATTGTAACTGATGATAAAATTAAAGATAAAACTATAAGCAATATAAAAGAAATTACCGCACGAGGAACAAAAGTAATTGCAATAACAAATGATAATAGAGAATTTTCAGATTATAAAGTATTAATAGAAGATAATATTTTAATCCCATTTATAACTATTATTCCAATGCAACTTATCGCATATGAAGTTGCCAAAATAAAGAAATGTGATATAGATAAACCAAGAAATTTAGCTAAATCAGTTACAGTGGAATAGAATTAGTTGACTAAACAATACTATTGTGTTATATTAGTTTTGTAATAAATCAATTAGTTATTCGCGTTTTATTACCGAGAAGTATTAATTACTAGGTTAATAATGATAAGAACCTTAGAATCTTTTCATGAATGACAAATATAGTTGTTTTTATGTGCAACTTTATGTTCATTTCGTGAGAAGATTTTTTTGTTAGGAGGATTGTTATGAAATATAAAGAAACAAATGAATATAAGTATTATGAAAATAAAAAAAATTGGGACTTTGATACATTTAATATTGAAGTAGAAAAATTAACAAATTGGGATATGTATGAAATATTAAGAAATATTACAAATAGTAAATCAAAAGTATTAGATTTAGGAACTGGTGGTGGAGAGAAAGTAATAAAATATTTTCCTTCATATTTAAGCGAGATAATTGCGACAGATTTTTCTCTATCAATGATTGAAACAGCTAAAAATAATTTAAAAAAATCAAAAAGAAGTAATATAAAATTTATGGTAATGGATAATTTAAATATGAATCTTAAAAAGAATTATTTTGATGTAGTAGTAGCTAGAAATACAAAAATAGATCCTAAACAAATATATGAAGTTTTAAAGGAAGGAGGATATTTGATAGTTAGGGGTGTAGATAAATATGATTGTTATGAATTAAAAAAAATATTTGGATATGGACAAGGATATTTTGATGATACTCAAATAAGTGTTAAGGATTATAATAATATAATAAATGCTAACTTTAAAAATACAGAATTAGTATTCATACACGAAAGAGAATATTATGATAATTATGAATCACTATATGAATTTTTAAAAATTGTTCCAATATTAAATGATATGAATGATAAAAATAATATTGATGAAAGAAAATTATCAAAATATGTAGAAGAAAATATATATAACAATAAAGTAAGACTATTAAGAAGATATTATGGTATAGTTGCAAAAAAATAGATAAATAATATTTTTCTTTATAAAATTTATAAAACATGTTAAAATAATAATAGATAGTTATTATATGAAAAGAGGTGAAGCCAAATATATTTGGCATATTATGGATATAGAAAATGTAGAAGTAGAAAAAGAGAAAAAAGTAGTATTTATGGGAACTCCATTATTTAGTGTTCCAGTACTTGATAAATTAATAAAAAATTATAATGTAGTCGCAGTTGTTACTCAGCCAGATAAAAGAATAGGTAGAGGTGGAAAAATAGGAATTACTCCTATAAAACAACTAGCAAGTAATAATAATATTTTAGTATTACAACCAGAGAGAATTAAAGAAGAATATAATGAGATAATCGCTCTAGAACCTGATATTATAATAACTTGTGCATATGGACAAATAATACCAAAAGAATTGCTTGATTATCCAAAGTATGGTTGTATTAATGTTCATGCATCACTACTACCTAAACTAAGAGGTGGTGCACCAATACAAAGAGCTATTATGAATGGTTATGATAAAACAGGTATAACTATTATGTATATGGCAGAGAAAATGGATAGCGGGGATATAATTAAAAGTAAAGAAATAGATATTCCTATTGATATGAACTATAAGACATTACATGATAAGTTATCTTTATTGGGTAGTGAATTATTAATAGAAGTATTACCAGATATTATAAGTGGAAATATTAGTCCAGTAAAGCAAAATGAAGATGAAGTTACATATGGATTTAATATTAGTAAAGAAGATGAGAAAATTAATTTTTCAAATTCTAAACTAAATATATATAATCAAATACGCGCTCTAGATGGTTTTAGTGGTGCATACTGTAATTTTCAAGGTAAAAGATTAAAGGTTTGGAAATCAATGATAACAGATAATCATTTTTCTGATCAATTAAATGGAGAAATTACTAAAATATATAAAAATGGGATTGGTGTTAAAGTTAGCGATGGAGAGATTATTTTACTTGAAGTTCAGCCTGAAGGTAAAAAAAGAATGGATGCATTATCATTTGCTAACGGTGTAGATTTACTAGGAAAGGTATTAGAATAATGAATGATTTAAAAAAGTTTTTTAAAACAATAAAAGAACTTTGGAGTAACCCAAAACTAAAAGGAACAGTACAATTAGTATTTTGGATATTATTTTTTATAATTGTTGCTCTTTTATTTAGAACATCATCTAATAATGGAAATGTTGATAAGGTAGATGATAATAAGAATAATAATGTAGAAAAAAAAGAAAAAACTAATGATGAGACGGCTGTTTTAAGTTATGATTTTATGTGTGATTATACTGATAACACAGGAAGTACACATATAACAGGAACAAATTTTAAAAATAAGAATGTATTTTATCAAGAAAATTCAAAGTATTATTTTGTAAATAATAAATATTATAATGCACTAGATAATTCAATTATAGAATATCCATATAATTTAATAGAATGGTTATATAGTAATGTAAAAAACATGATGGATAGTAATAAATATACAAACGTTACAAAGTATAAAGATGGTCTTATTAAATATGAATATATAATAGATCATAATATTTATAATAATTATTATAGTAAGAATTATGAAAATGATATTATTATGAATATTACCATAGATAATAATATTATAAAAGAAGTTACAATTAATTATGGATTTAGTAGTGTTTTAATTAATTACAGTAAAATAAATGAAATAGAAGATGTAGAAATTAATATTGATTAGAGGGATTTTATGAACATAAAAAGTGATTCTAGAAGAGTAAAAAAGGGAGATATATTTGTCGCACTAGATGGAATTAAGAGTAATGGAGATTGCTATATTCAAAATGCAATAGAATCAGGTGCTAGTAAAATAGTTTGTAAAAATGGAAAATATAGTGTTGATACTATAAACGTTAGTGATCCTAAAAAATATTTAACAAAGTATTTAGAAGAGAACTATAATCCATATTTAAATAAAATGACTATGATAGGAATTACTGGTACAAATGGTAAAACTACTACGGCATATTTAACATATGAACTTTTAAATAGTATGGGATATAAATGTGCATACTTAGGTACTCTTGGATTCTTCCTAGATAAAAAACAAGATGATTTACCAAATACCAGTCCTGATACTTGTACATTATATGAACTATTTATGGATGCCTATAACAAGGGATATAAATATATAATAGTAGAAGTAAGTAGTCAAGGACTATCATATAATAGATTTGATGGATTAAAATTTGATTATGCAATATTTACTAACCTAACAGAAGATCATCTAGATTATCATAAAACAATGCAAGCTTATGCTAAAGCAAAACAAAAACTATTTAAATATTTAAAAGAAGATGGAGTAGGTATTATAAATATTGACGATGAATACCATAAATACTTTAAAACTAAGAATACTGTTACATATGGATTTAATAAAAGTGATTACCAAGTAATAGATTATAAATTATCAATTAATCATACAGATATAAAGATAAAAGTTAAAGATAAAATTTATGAATATAAATACCCATTAATTGGTAAATATAATATTTATAATGTAGTTGCTATGTTATCTTTATTAGATAATCTAGGATTTAATATAGATAATATTGATATAACTAAATTAAAAACACCAAATGGAAGAATGGATAAAATAAAATACAAAGATAATACAATAATAATTGATTATGCACATACATCCGATGCAATGGATAACATTTATAAAACAGTAAAGCCATTAGCTAAAGGGAAAATAATTACAGTATTTGGATGTACAGGATCAAGAGAAAAAGAAAAAAGGCCTGTTATGATGAGTCTTGCACTATCTAATTCAGATTATGTAATTGTTACAAGTGATGATTTACACGAAGAAACGTATGATGATATTGTTAAAGATATGCTAAATGGAATTAAAAGCGATAAATATAAATTAATTGCTGATAGAGGTGAAGCAATAGAAGAAGCATTTAAAATGTTAGATAGTAATGATATGTTACTAATACTAGGTAAAGGACATGAAGAATTTATTATAGTGGGTAATGAAAAAATACCATTTAATGATAAGAAAAAAGTACAAGAAATATTAAAAAGAGAAAAGGTTACTGAATAATTAGATAAGTAAAAAAACTTGTCTTTTTTTTTATATATGATAAAATAATATATAGAATAGGAGTATGATTATGAAAAGAAAAAAAGGTTTTACTTTAATAGAGTTAATAGCAGTCTTAGTTATTATGGCAATCATTGCACTAATCGTAACACCACTAGTAATGTCTATAATTAAAAAGGCAAAAATAAGTGCGAGAAAAAGAAGTGTAGATGCTTACGGGCGAAGTGTAGAGTTAGCAATTGCATCACATTTACTAGATACAGGTACATTTCCAACAAATGAAGAGTTACCAAATCTACAAATAGAATATAGTGGTTCTACAGTAGTATGTAATGTAATGGCTATGAAAGAAAATGGAGGATTATACTTATCAGAGTGTAAAGTAAATAATGTAGATGTTAAAGATAATTCTACTGATGATGGATGGTATCATTATGGTACTAGAGATTTAACAAATGAGGAATATGTTGATATGTATGGAGATGCCTTAAAGACTGCATCACTTGCATATTTTAATACAAATGGTAATCCAGTTGAAGATTATAGAACTTTAACAATAGATTATAAAGGCAAAACAGTAACATGTGATGTTACAATTAATTATGACGCAACTATTTATATGACTAAATGTAAAGTAAACAATGTAGATGTAACAAGTGATACAGAAGATGGATATTATCATTATGGTAGTATAGTAAATCCACCATCTGCGGTAAATGATTTACTTGCAAAAGCAAATCCAGTAACTGTAACAAACTATACAGATGGAAATACTGGGGAGATGTATACATTTGAACATCCTGCAACAACTCAAACAGGAGCTTTAACAGATTATAGATATATTGGAGCAAATCCAAATAACTATGTAACATTTAACAATGAATTATGGAGAATAATAGGAGTATTTACAGTAGAAGATGGAAATGGTAATACCGAACAAAGAATAAAGATAATAAGAAATGAAAAATTATCAAGTGATATGGCTTGGGATTCAAATGGTGTAAATGAATGGTCAACTGCAACATTAAATACATATTTAAATGGAGATTATTATAATGGATTAGATGATACAAGTAAGAGTATGGTTGCAGATACCAAATATTATTTAGGTGGAAGGACTGCATATGATAATTTAAAAGGTGAAGATTACTATAATTTTGAACGTGGGACAAAGGTATATAGCGGTAGAAGCACTTCATGGACTGGAAAAATAGCCTTAATGTATCCAAGTGACTATAGCTATACCTATGCATTAGGAGTAGATAATACTTGTTACACAGATGGATATGATTGTGATGGTTCATCAGGAAAAACAAATGGTTGGATATATAATACTAATAGTAATTCCAATCAATGGCCTTTGTCGCCTAATTCAACGGACTCGTATAGCGCGTTCTGTCTGAGCTATTCGGGCTATGTCAACTACAGCGACCTCGTCACTAACTCTTCAGGCGTTCGTCCAAGTCTGTATCTAGTATCTAATATCAAAATAGATTCAGGTGAAGGAACGGAACAGAGTCCTTATCGCTTGAAATTATAGTCGAAGAGATTATGGCGGCTGTTGTGCCTTTAGGTCAACGCCCGCCCGCCGATTATTCATGTATTATAAATGTTATTATAATAATTGATAAAAATGTTAGTAAATTAATTGTAGGTTAAGCTTGAAGGAAATTTGTCGCCTAATTCAGCGGGCTCGAATAACGCGTTCTGTCTGTTCGTTTCGGGCAATGTCAACAACAACAATTCGAACAATTCTAATGGCGTTCGTCCAAGTCTGTATCTAGTATCAAAATAGATTCAGGTGATGGTAGTGAACAAAGCCCATATCTGTTATCAATGTAATAAATTAACCTCTAGTATATTTAATCATAAAATATACTGAGGTGTTTTTTTATGTTACAATCTGATTCTAGAAAAGTAA
>CAMKQS010000025.1 GCA_946414975.1 uncultured Caryophanales bacterium
ACTTTACTTGTTAATTATCCAAGAACATCTTTTAATTTAAAAAATAGAATAGAAGTTACTAGTTATGATTTACTAGAACTTCTATTTTTAACTAATATTATTGATAATAGAATTAATAATCAAAAGATTATTATTAGTAAGATTTGTATGTTAGATTATTATTTAGAAGTTAGTTATAATAAGAAATATATTAGTTTTAAGAAGATGAATGTAGGTATTACTAAGTTAGATACAATAAAGAAAATGGTATTAGGGTGGATAAAAAGTGGAAGTAGTATTTAGTGATATTGTAGATATATATAAAGAGGTTAAGAAGAATACTAAGAATAAGAAGAAAATATTTCAGTTTGAAATGTTTAAGATGGAGAATTTATTAAGTATATATAATAGTATTATTAATGATAATTATATATTTAATAAATATAATATATTCTTGGTTAAATATCCTAAATATAGAGTTATTATGTCACAAAGTATAAGTGATAAAATAGTTAATCATTTAATTACTAGAAAGATATTAATACCTAAATTAGAAAGATTTCTAGATTTTAGAAATGTAGCTACTAGAAAAAATAAAGGTAGGGATTATGGTATTAGATTAATAAAGAAGTATTTAGAATATTATAAGTATAAAGATAATTGCTTTGTACTTAAGTTAGATATATCTAAATACTTTTATAATATAGATCATGATGTATTAAAAAGATTGTTAAAAGATAAATTAGATAGTAATGAGTATAGAATTATTTGTAATATTATTGATAGCACTAATAATACTTATATAAATGAATGTATTAGTAAATTAAAAGTAAGAGAGATTACTAATACTAAGAGGATAGACGAAGTAAAAGAGATACCATTATATAATTATAATAAAGGTCTTGGAATTGGACAAATGACTAATAATTCCTACCTATATTTTACTTGTATGAATTAGACCATAAAATAATACATGACTTACATATTAAGCATCTTGTTAGATATATGGATGATTTAATTTTATTTAGTAGTAGTAAGGAATATTTATATAGAATAAAAGTATTGATTGAAAGTTATTTAGATAAGTATTATAAACTTAGATTAAATAAAAAGAAGTGTATGATTGTTAATATAAAACATGGTTTTAATTTCTTAGGTTATAGATTTAGAATTATTAATAATAAGACTATTATAAATATAGATAGTAGTACTAAAAGAAGAATAGTTAAAAGAATAAAAGAGATTAAGTATTTATATAGTAATAATATGATTAAGTTTAAACAAGTTTTTTCTTCTATTAATACTTATTATTATGGTTTTAAGTATGGTAGTAAGCTTAATATAAGAAGAAGGATAAATAAGTATTTCTATGAAGTGTAGGTATATAGTACTTAAGAAGATATATAGTGATTACATAATTATATTTATAAAGAATAATAAGTATGTATTATATGGTATTGATAATTATATTGGGAATGTAGTAGATATATATAGTCTTAGTAAGTATAGTGTTAATAATATTGTTGTTGATAATTTAGACATTAGAATTAATAGATATTGTGTTAATAAGTATTATAGTTATATGATTAAAGGGATAATCAAAAGATATTTATATTGTAATTAATATTAACAAACAGTTTAATAAAATTTATAATTAGAGTGTATGCTCTAATTTTTTATATTTTATTCTTTATAATTTTGTAATAAAAATTTCGTTAAAATTATTTGTAAAATTGTTAATTAATGATATAATTTTCATATGGTTATTACCTGCTTTCTATTGTTTTCTAACAACTCAATTATAAAGCATTTTTTAGGTAATAACCATTTTTGTTTGTTTATAATGGATATTCTATCAAATATCCCCACTTTAGAAACACTATCTATCTTTTTTTTATAATTTACATATATTCTTATTAATGATATAATTTATATAGAGGGAGAATGTATGATAATAAATTTTATAAGAGGATTATGTATGGCACTTGCTGATAGTGTTCCAGGAGTATCAGGAGGTACTATTGCATTTATAATGGGATTTTACGATAAATTTATAAATTCCTTAGATTCATTAATATATGGAAGTAAAAAAGAAAAAATAGAAAGCTTAAAATTTTTAATTAAACTAGGTATTGGTTGGATAGTTGGAATGGTGCTTGCAGCATTAGTTTTAGCAAATTTATTTGATAAGCATATATATATAATAAGTTCATTATTTTTAGGATTTGTTATATTTGCAATTCCATTAATTATAAAAGAAGAAAAGGAAAATTTAAAAGGTAAATATTATAATATTATATTTACTATAATAGGAATAGCTTTAGTAGTATTAATAACTATATTAAATCCTGTATCATCTAATTCTACTATTGATATTACTAAATTAAATTTTGGATTAATTATATATCTTATAATAGCTGGTATGGTAGCCATATCAGCAATGGTACTTCCTGGAATATCAGGTTCTACTTTACTTTTAATATTTGGACTTTATGTATCAATTATGACGGGAATAAAGGAAGTACTTCACTTTAATTTAGAATATTTACCATCATTAATTTTCTTTGGACTAGGAGTAATTATAGGAATATTATCTATAATAAAAATTTTAAAAAATGCTTTAAAGAAATTTAGAAGTGCAACTATATACTTAGTTATAGGATTAATGATAGGTAGTATATATGCAATTATTATGGGACCTACTACATTAAAAGTTGCTAAAGACGCAATGAGTATAAAAACATTTAACATTATATTCTTTATAATTGGTGGAATAGTTATAATGGGATTAGAAAAAATAAAATATATTTTAAATAAAAAATAATGCATTAAAATATTTATTAATGCTTTTTTTAACTTAAGAGGTGTACATGAAAAAGTTTAATGATATAGCATACCGAGTATCATTTATAAGTATAATACTTAATATATTATTATCAATTATTAAATTTATAGCAGGTATAATCGGTAATTCACAAGCAATGATAAGTGATTCGATACATTCACTTACTGATGTTATTTCAACATTTGTAGTAATAATTGGAATATATGCATCGAAAAAGAAAGCTGATAATAAGCATCAATATGGTCATGAAAGATATGAATGTCTATCTGCAATCATACTATCTTTTATACTTATAATTACTGGATTTTATATTGGATATAGTGGTATTAAATGTTTAATAGAAAAATCTTATACAAAAGTAGATGTTACATCAGTTGCTCTTTTTGCGGCAATCATTTCAATATTAATTAAAGAATGGATGTATAGATTTACTTATAAAGCAGCAAAAAAAATAAATAGTTCATCACTAAAAGCTGATGCTTGGCATCATCGCTCAGATGCATTATCCAGTATTGGAGCCTTAATTGGAATAGTAGGTTCTATGCTAGGATATAAATTTTTAGATTCATTATCATCGATAGTTATTTGTATATTTATTATAAAATCTGCACTTGATATAATGAAAGAATCATTTGATAAAGTAATGGATGTATCTTTAGATATAGATAAAATTAATAAAATAAAAGAAGATGTTATGAGTATTGATGGAGTTAAAAGAATAGACGATATAAAAACTCGTATGTTTGGAAATAAGGCTTATATTGATTTAGAAATAGCAGTAGACGGTAATATGATACTTAAAGATGCTCACACGATAGCTGAAAAAGTTCACGATAAAGTAGAAAATGATTTTAAAGAGTGTAAACATTGTATGGTACATGTAAACCCATATGAATAACTCTTTTTTTTATAAAATAAATATGTTATAATTCATATATAGTAGGTGATTATATGAACTGTCCTTATTGTGGAGAAAATGTAACTGTTAATCAAGTTTTTTGCCCTAAATGTGGTAATAGACTTATAGATCATGTTATAACAACAGATTATCAAATAAGTGATAATAGTGAACTTTTAATGTATATTGATAAGAATGCAAACAAAATAATGAAAAGAACTTTTTCAATTCCATCTTTTTTTCTAGGAATGTATTATTACTTATATAGAAAAATGTATTTACTTGGATTATTATTTTTATTAATAGCTATTGGATTTACCATAGGATCATATTTTATTCCAGATAATATGTCTATATATTTCTTTATAGGATATTCAACGTTAATGTTTATTTTAAATATCGTTGTTTCTATAACATTTAATCGTTTATATGTAAATCACGCAAATAGAAAAATAAATTCCATAAAAAAAAGAAATCCTAAAATAACTAAATTTGAACTTGAAGAACGTATTAGATATAGTGGAGGAACAAATATTTTAGCTCCGTTGCTTGCAATATTACTTATTATTGGTACTAATGTATATATTACATATAAACTGTTTAATCAAAAAGATTATATGTCAAATAACTCTTATTTAGTATCATCATTTATGAATGATACTAAATCAAAGTTATATTTAAATAATGATTCATCATTTATTTGGTATGAAAATAGTGAAGATGAAAAAGATAATTATAAAGTTGGTAGTTATAAAGTATTTGTTGGAAGAAAAGCTTTAATGGAAATAAAACTTTATAATATTAATGTATCTAGAATAAAGGATATTAACAATTTATATTTAGTACAGTTAGATACAAATAGAGCTGTAAAAGGTGGACTTGTTGAAAATAAATACGATAAATATATTTATTATGGATTAATGAACAATAACAATATAGAATTAATAGGAATAAACAACAAAGATTATTATAGCTTAAAAAAAATTGATACTCAGCAGGATATAATAAATTAAAAAAATATCAGAATTTTAACAAATTAAATTCTGGTATTTTTTTGGTAAATACAGTTTTTTTATATTTTTATTATCATTTGTAATTATCATTAAACCATCATTACCGTGAGGATAATTAATATTAAAATCATTCATTACTTTTTCTAAATATATTTTATATAGTATATATTCTCTTATTTTTTTTAATTTATTTAATTCATTAGGTATACTTTTATTTATATTAACTTTAAAGATATTATTAGTTACATTGATTGTATTTTTCTTATTCATTTTTAATTCTAATACTGGATAAGTACTGCTTTCATATGGATGGATTTTATAAAATTTATTTTCTGGAATATACCATTTTCTCATTAAATTCCTATAATTACCAAACCCAAATTTATCTAATACTTCATCATTGTTAAGAAGATATTCTAAAATATAAACACTTTTAACACTACTATTTATTTTAAGAACAATTTTAGCTATTTCAAATGCATCCTGTGGAAAGTAATAGAAATACTTATTATCAATATTGTTAGACTTAAAAGTATTTACTTTATATAAAGAATTACAATTTATATTAAATATTGGTTCATTTTCATAATAAACTTTATTATGCTTATATTCATTAATCTCATTATTATCAATTGAAATACGATATGCAAACACAATATCACCTGTTAAATTATATTAAATATTATAATCATTAATACCATAAATATTATGATGACTATCAAAAAATATATAATTATGTATCGGATTATAAGTTAAATATCCAAATATAATATAAGTAATTATTATTAATATAAAACTTATTATATCTATATATTTAATAGGTTTTGATTTTAATATAATATAACTAATTATTTGAGATATTATTATAACTATAATCATTAAAGAAATACTAAAAAACATATTTTCTCCAATAATATTATATATAGGTAAAAATATTATTAGATATAGAATTATACTAATTATTCCTGTAATAAAAATGTTAAATAAAAAATTATTAAATTTAATTTTGTTTTTAGATAAAACTATATAATCTATAATTCCATAAAAACAGATAGAAGAGAATAATATTTTCATATGTTCCCAAATAGATTCATTAACCGGAAAAAAGAGGGCGAATAGTTTATTTGGAAACCATTCATATATAAAATGAAATATAAAACAAAGTATTATTATACCTAATATACTTATTATCTTATCTTTTTTTAAATCCATAATATTTCCTTTCTATTTTTATCTATAATTAATATACGCAAATTATAGCAAAATATGTTTAAATAGATAAAAATAAAAAAACTACATAAATTGTAGTTTAATCTTTTTTAATATCTATCATAACAGGAGTTATAATTGGTCTTCTACCTGTTATTTCATATATATAGTTTGTAAGTTCAGTAATCATGTTTGCTTTTATCTCATTAAATATTACATGATTTTTAATACTATTTAAAATTACTTTTGTAGAAATCTCTTCTAGTTTTTTTATTAATTCATAATTTTCTTGAACATATACAAATCCTCTTGTTGTAATATTAACATCACCAATTAACTTTTTCTTAGATGTATCAATATTGGCAATTATTACAACGATACCATCATTAGACATAGTTTTTCTCTCACGCATAACAGCAGAACTAACTTCTCCAATACGATTTCCATCTACATAAATATCGCCAGCTTGAATATGTCCTTTTCTTTGAACTTTACCTTTTTTTATAGCTAAAACATCGCCATTTTCTAAAATAAAGTTATTTTCTTTTGGAATTCCACATTCTATTGCAACATCAGCATGACTTTTTAGCATTCTAAATTCACCGTGAAATGGCATAAAATACTTTGGCTTAATTAATCTTAACATAAGTTTTAATTCTTCTTGATTACCATGACCCGATGTATGGATATCAGCTAAAGATGTATTAGAACATACTTTAACACCCTGTAAATATAATTTATTTATAGTTTTAGAAATACTTAAAGCATTTCCTGGAATTGCAGATGATGAGAATACTACAAGATCATCTTCTTGTAATTTGATTTGTCTATGTGTTCCATTCGCAATCCTAGATAGAGCAGCCAATGGTTCTCCTTGTGATCCAGTACATAGTAAACATACTTTATTAGGCTCTAATCTATTTGCTTCATCAGGAGTAATAAAAATTTCTTTATGTTTAATATATCCTTCTTTTAAAGATATTTCAATATTATTTTCCATACTACGTCCAAATATTGCAATCTTACGATTATTTCTTTTACACGTATCTACTATGTGTTTTAAACGATATATATTTGATGCGAATGTAGCTATAATAATTCTTCCATCATGTCTTAAAAATAATTCTGATAATGTTTCATCAACCTTAGACTCTGATATACTCATTCCTTCATTAAGTGCATTAGTACTATCACTAAGAAGTAATGTAACTCCTTTTTTTCCAATTTCAGCCATTTTATGTAAATTAGCCATAGGACCAATAGGAGTTAAATCAAATTTAAAATCTCCAGTTGTTACAATTGTTCCATTAGGCGTATTAATAACTATCCCATGCGAATCTGGAATAGAGTGGGTAGTTCTGAAAAATTCTACACTAATATTTTTAAATTTAACTTTTGTTTGTTCTGTATAAACATATAAATTTTTATATTTTATATTTTTATCTTCTAATTTTTTTCTTATTAATCCCACTGCTTGATTTGGCGCATATATAGCTGGTATATTAATATAACTTAATAAAAATGGAATTCCACCAATATGATCTTCATGACCATGAGTTATAAATAAAGCTTTAATTTTACTTTCATTTTTCTTAAGATATGTAAAATCTGGAATAATATAATCAACTCCAGGTAATTCTCCTGATGGAAATGTTATACCAACATCAGTAATTATTATTTCATTCCCACATTCAAAACAATACATATTTTTACCAACTTCACCAAGTCCACCTAGTGCATATACTAAAGTTTCATTATTTTCAAAAAATTTCATATAAACCTCCTTTCTTTTTTCGACTAACTAATTATACTATTAATTTGATTATTTGTCCAGTTTGACAAAATATATAAAATATATATAATATTACCTACTTAGGGGGAAATAATAATGTTAAATGATTTAGAAAAGAAATATAACATAATATGTGCAAAAGAACTATATGAAGCATTTACATATTTTAGAAGTGGAAACAAAGCTATATTAAAACTTGTTGATAACGATAACAATAAAATTGCAAAACATCATTATATTAAACAAGATTTAGGACATAAGTTTTTATATAATTGTGAAAATTATGCAATTAAACTAAAAAAATTAGAAAATGAAGTATGTGAATGTATTATCACTAAATATAAGGTAGAAAAAAATAATGAAATTGTAATAAATAGATTTGGTTTTATTTATGATTTTATAAATGAAAGAATATTAAAATATACTATTTTAAGCAATAGTAGTAATACACTTTATGGTGATGAAGAAGTTATTAAAGTTTTTAAATAATTAAGAGTACAAAAAAATGTACTCTTTTTTAGTAATTGTATTGACATATATAATTATTTAGTGTACTATATTTCGCAGATATTAGAGTAGGAGGTTATGATGATAGAATATAGGGATTTATATGATGAAAACAAACAAGTAACAGGTAAAACATTTATTAAAGGAGAACAAGTACCAAAGGGTTATTATTACTTAATTGTAACCATTGTAATTAAGAATAATGATAAGTATTTGATTCAAAAAAGGGTTGAGAGAAAAGGTGGCAGATGGGCACTTACTGGTGGACATCCTAAAGCTGGTGAGACTAGTTTAGAGGGAATAAGAGAAGAAGTAAAAGAAGAGTTAGGCATCGATATTACTAATGATAACCCAATTTTATTCAAAACAATTACCCATAATGATCAATTCTTTGATTTGTATTATTTAGAAAAAGATATAAATATAAACGATATTAAAATACAAAAAGAAGAAGTTGCTGATGTTTGCTATGCGACAAAAGACGAAATTATTAAGATGCATAATGAAAATAAATTTCATGAAGGCCATTACAAAATGTTTGAAGAATACTTAAAATATATAGGTGAAGTATGAAAATATATATAGATTTTGATGGTGTAATATTAGATACAGATACAACTATTGATAATATAATAAAAGATATTAAAATAGATAAAAAAGAATATATTAGAACTTGTAATTGGGATAATTTACTTAATAATACAGATGTAATAAGTAATTCAATTAAGTATTTAAGAGAGTCTAAATTAGATATAAATTTACTTTCTAAGATAAGTACTTTAGAAGAAGGAATAGCTAAAGTAAAATACTTAAGAAATAATAATATTAATATGAATATTCATTTAGTTCCTACTAAAATATCAAAAAGTGATATGGTAAATCCTAAAGGAAACACTCTAATAGATGATAAAGTATATAATCTAGATGAGTGGAATTCTAAAGGTGGAATATCAGTATTCTTTAATAAAAATAATAATGACATTGATATTTATGGAAAAGCTAATACTAAATATAAGAAAATTAATGATTTAAGCATGTTACTAAATAATGAAAATGAATAAAAGGTACAACAGATATTTGTACTTTTTTTTCTGCTTTGATATACTTAATTATAAGAATACGAATTTACACAGTTAAATTTACAAGGTCCATAAGATAAAGGAGAATAGTTATGAAAAAGAAAGCATTTACTTTAATAGAATTAATAGCAGTATTAGTGATACTAGCTATACTAGCACTCATAGTAACGCCACTAGTTATGAATATAATAAGAAAAGCAAGAATATCAGCAGATAAGAGAAGTATTGATGCATATGGAAGAAGTATAGAACTAGCTATAGCTAATTATCTACTAGATAATGGAGATTTCCCAACAGATGTATCACAGTTAACCATATAGTATACAGGAGATGAAGTAGTATGTTCAACAACACAGTTAAACAGTGATTCTTCGGTATATTTAGCTGGTTGTAGTGTTGCAGGAAGAAACGTAGATTATTCATATGGAAAAGAAGAAGCAATTGCATATGCTGCATATGAAGTTGGGGATGAAGTAATATATAATAATGTAGATTACTATGTAATTAAGAATTCAGGGATAAAAGATCAGACAGTAACATTATTAAAAGCAGAACCAATTACATCTACAGAAATTAGCCCATACTTATCATCGACAGAAGTAGCAAGTAAAGTAAAAACAAGTGAAGCATATGCTAAAGTGCCATATTACTCTTCAGATGATTGTGGATCTGCAGGCAGTGGTGACCAATCAGGCTGTAGTACGGATTATTCTGTATCAACAATAAAACAAGTAGTTGATATTTGGAAAGAAATTTATGCAAATGAGGCAAGTAATGCAAGATTAATAACATATGAAGATTTAACTAATAATTTGGGGTTTGAAAATAGTTTTACGTGTACAGGAGGATGCTACTATTCTGGATTATTAGTTAATGTACCAACATGGGTATATACTAATAAATACACGTATTGGACAATGAGTTCAGTTGAGGAGTCTTTATCTAGTGTATGGGCTTTGTCGACTAGTGGAGATTTTTTTACTGCGCACATTAATCTTAATTACATAGCTGTCATACTTTAAACTAATCTAGGATAAATTCCTAGATTTTTCTTTTTATTATTGATATAATAATTATGAAAGAGGGATATTATGAATAATAAAATAAATAGATTAAATCATGCCTTTGTTGAAGAAATTAGTAAAGTAATAGAGTATGAAGTTAAGAATCAAAATATTAAGTTTGTTACAATAACTGCTGCTAAAGTAACTAATGATTTAAGTTATGCAAAAATATATTTTACAGTACTAGATGATAGTAAAAGAGAGATTACTTTAAAAGCATTAAATCAATCTAGTGGATTTATTAGAAATGCTTTATTTGATAGAATAGAAATTAGACATATGCCTAAATTAGAATTTATATATGATGATTCTATTGAATATGGAAAAGAGATTGAAGATAAAATAAAAGAACTTCATAGTAATGATGAAAAAAACACCGATTAAGGTGTTTTATTGTGCTTCTCTATAAATATTTCTATCAAAGTTATGTTGAGTTGTATCTTTACTAATAAGTGTATTAGTATCAATAAAATAATAATCATACATAAGCATATCTACGCCATTACTTGTAACAGGATCGTCCCAAGTAACATCTAAGTGTGACCATTTATTATCAAAATATACTAAGTTCCATACATGTTCTTCAGTTGAAATACGATAATTAGGTATATTTAATTTATCTAGATATATTGCCATAGTATCTGTATAACCACCACATATAGCCAAGTGATTAATCAAAAGACCATATGCATTATAAGAACTAGAATTTAATCTATCTTCACTAGTTTCAATAGCTGTATCAAATTTAGTATTATTAACTATATAATCATGAAATAATTTAATTTTATCTGCATCAGACATATCTTCTTTGATATTTGTACTAATAAATTCATCAATCTTCTCATTAATAATTTTAACATCATCAATTGTATAAATATGACTTACATCAAGAGTAATTTTACCATAATTTGAAACACTAATTTTAATATTTTTAAATGAGTTATATGGATGAACAAAATTATTAATATGAGATAAAGTATCCTTATCATTAAAAAATTCTTTTACATCATCATTACAACTCTTATAATCTGAATCACAGTAAAAACTAAAATTATCCATTCCACTATCAACAATTGTATAAAAGATATCCCTTATTTCATTTCTATTATTAATAGTAAAATCATTAGTTATTTTTACATATTCATAGTCTTTCTTTTTTGCGTATTCATTGAGTTTTAATTTTTGTTCTTTTTCTTGTTTAATTATATTATTTGTAACATAATTAGTAATATCCTCCCTATAAATAATAGCTAAAACTATCAAACATAAGAATATAAAGTAATATATCATCTTTCTCATAATTACCACCTTAATTAATTATATCAGAATAATAAAAAAAAATGAAGTAAATTACTCCATTGAATTAACTTTCTTAGTTAATCTTGATTTATTTCTAGCAGCAGTATTACATTTTGTAGTTCCTTTAGCATTAGCTTTATCAATTGCTTTGATTGCAACTTTTAGTGCTTCTTGAGCTTTTTCTTTATCTTTAGATGCAACTGCTTTTTCAACTTTCTTAATAGAATTTTTCATAGTTGCAGCGAATTTATTATTTTCATTTTCTTTCTTTTTAATAACTAAAACTCTTTTTTTTGCATTCTTTAAATTTGGCATATATTTCCTCCCTTCACACATACATAAGTATTTTAGCAAAAAATCTAATAAAAATCAAATAAAATGTGCAGAAATGTTAAAAATAATAAGGGTGATTATATGAAACATGAAATTAATCTTGAAAATTATCAAATTCATACAGATCTTGCAATTGATGTAATTGATAAAAAAAGTAATTTAAAAGGTGTAAAAAAAGAAGTAAATGTGTTTGATAATATAACTGTTACTGATGTATGCTTGGATAGTGTAAATAGTTTAAATAAGAGTAAAGGAAATTATATAACAATAGAATTTGATGATATTACTGATAGTAACAATTATAATAATGTAAAGAAAGTAGTAATTAAGGAACTTAATAAAATACTTAAAAAAATGCATATAAAAATGAGTGATAAATGCTTGTTTATAGGACTTGGAAATATTGCATCAACTCCAGATTCATTAGGACCTAAGGTAAAGAAAAACATAATTGTAACATCTCATATTTATAAACTAGGGACTCTTGATAGTAACTACCGAGTAGTATCGGCAATATCTCCGGGTGTTATGGGAACAACAGGAATTGAAACTCACGATATAATAGAAAGTATTGTAAAAACAATAAAACCTGATTTTATTATTGCTGTTGATGCATTAGCTAGTGAATCTATTGATAGACTAAATAAAACAATTCAAATGACAGATACAGGAATTCATCCAGGAAGTGGTATTGGTAATGAAAGAAGAGAACTAAGTTATAATTCACTTAATGTGCCTGTACTTGCAATAGGAGTTCCAACAGTTGCATCAGCTGCAGTAATTGTATCAGATACTATTAATTATATGTATAAACATTATGAATTTAATAAGGAATATATAAAAAATCCTAAAAGTAAATTGACATTTAACAATATAAACTATTTAAATAAAAATATTACTATAAATAAAAAAGATAAAGAAGAATTATTTGGTATTATTGGCATGCTTAATGAAGATGAAATAAAATCATTAATGAGTGAAGTCTTAAATCCTATAGGATATAATTTAATGGTAACACCAAAGGAAATTGATTTTGTAATAGATAGATTATCTACATTAATAGCTACATCTTTAAATGAAACACTTCACAACATAAATTGTTAAATTTTCTTTTTTTTCAATTATTTGTTATAATTCTTGTGGTGATGTTTATGAAAAGACCAGTTGTAGCTTTAGTTGGAAGACCAAATGTCGGAAAAAGTACCATATTTAATAAATTAGTAGGTAAGAAAGTATCAATAATAGAAGATACTCCAGGGGTAACTAGAGATAGAATATATGGTATAGTAAAAACTTTTGATACTGAGTTTCATTTAATTGATACAGGTGGAATCGAAAAAGAAAATGATAACTTTAATAATGAAATAAAAATTCAAGCATCTTTAGCTATTGATGAAGCAGATTTAATATTATTTGTTGTTGATGGTAAAGAAGGATTAACTAGTGATGATTATGTAGTACGTGATATGCTAAAAAAAGTTGCTAGTAAAGTTATAGTAGTTATTAATAAATGTGATAGTAAAAAACTAAAAGATAACGAATATGAATTTTATTCATTAGGTTTTTCTGAATACTTAAAAGTTAGTGGTGAACAAGGTGACGGTATATATGAATTATTAGAAATGATAACATCATTGGTACCAAAATTCGAATCAATTACTGACGATAGTATTAAATTTTCAATTATTGGTAGGCCAAATGTAGGAAAAAGTAGTTTAGTAAATGCAATATTAAATGAGGAACGTTCAATAGTATCATCGGTTGCTGGTACAACACGTGATGCAATAGATACAAAATTTAAATATCATGGAACTGATTTTACTGTAATAGATACTGCAGGAATGAGAAAAAAAGGTAGAGTATATGAGAATATTGAAAAATATAGTTTACTACGTAGTATGAAAGCAATAGATAGATCAGATGTTTGTGTTATAGTAATAGATGCTAAAGAAGGAATAGTAGAACATGATAAGCATATTGCAGGATATGCACTTGATGCTAATAAGCCTGTTGTATTAGTTGTAAATAAATGGGATACAGTTGAAGATAAAGAACAAGCCATGAAAAAATGGAAAAATGATATAGATGCAAACTTTCAATTTATGACATTTGCTAAAGTTGTATTTTTATCCGCACTTACAAAAAGAAGAGTACAAACATTAATGCCAGAAGTAATTACTGCATATGAAAATGCTAGAAGAGAAATTAAAACAAGCCTTTTAAATGATGTTATAATGGATGCATTCGCACTTAATATTCCACCTTCATATAAAGGTAAAAGACTAAAAATATATTTTAGTACACAAGTTAGAACAGCTCCACCAACATTTAATATTCAAGTAAATAATAAAGGACTTGTACATTTTTCATATGAAAGATATTTAGAAAATAAAATAAGAGAAGCATTTGATTTTACTGGAACACCAATTGTTATTAATTTTAAGAACAAAGGGGAACAATAGTTAATTGTAAATAAATGTAAAAATATAAAAATTTTTTGTACTTTAATTGCAAAAAATTTTTTTTTAGTTTAAAATATATTTGTAATAGTAAGGAGTTTTGTTATGTTAAATGGAAAAAATCATGTAGGAAGACCAAGTAATGAGGAATTAAAACGTAGAAGAAATAAGAAAATAATTTTATTTGTTGTTCCTTTTGTAGTAATATTTTTAATTATAGCTGTATTTTTTACAGATATTTTATCGAATCTTATGGGTAATTCTGTAGTGAGTTATTATTGTTATGATAATAGTTATACACTAAATGGTACAAAATGTGAAAAAGTTATTAAAGAAAAACCAATTATATTGGGTGATTTAGATTCAGATGAAAAGATTACAGAGAATGATTTGAAGGTATTAAGAGAATATGTTGACTTATTATTTGAAGATGAAAATTATGAGTTTACAGAAGAACAAGTTTTAAGAGCAGATATAGATGGAGATAATGAAATATTTGAAAAAGATTATACTATATTTCAAGGATATTTAGAAAAAGGAAATAATAGATTTGATACATATAATTCTTATTATGCTGAAATAGGAATTAAAAAGTTATGTAAATATGATTATAAATTAGAAAACAATATGTGTCAGAAAAAAATAGTTGAGGATGCAAAAAAACAAGATGTTAATTCTGTTAGTCAAAAAGATTTAGATGATAATCAAAATCAACAAGTAGATTATTTTCAGATTAATTATAATGCAAATGGTGGTACTGGATCTATGAATAATCAGAAAATAATTTATGGTAAAAGTGCTAAGTTATTAAAGAATAATTTTACTAAATCAAATAGTATTTTTTCTGGATGGAAAATTCTTAATAATACCCGTTCTTTAAAATTAGGCACTGAACAATGGGCATGCTATAAAAATAGTGAGAAAACTGAAAAAGGATATGCATCTAAAGACATATGTGATAAATATGGATATCAAATTTATAATGATGAACAGATAGTGTCTGAAACCGCAAATAAGGGTGAAGTAATTACGATGTATGCACAGTGGAAAGAAGAAAACTATTTTACTGTTAAATATAATGCAAATGGTGGAATAGGAGTAATGCCTGATCAAAGAATAGAATTTGGTATTGAAACTAAATTAAATCCTAATAAATTTACAAGTAATAAAGCGTTTGCTGGATTTAGAGTGTATAATAATACAAGAAAAAAATGGGCATGTTATAAGAATACAAATAAGTCGGATCAGGGATATGTAACTAATGATTACTGTAATAAATATGGATATGTAATATATGATGATAATCAGGTTGTTTCTAAGACAGCTAATCCTGGAGAAATAGTTACAATGTATGCACAGTGGAAAGAAGGGAACTATTTTACTGTTAAATATAATGCAAATGGTGGTACTGGTGTAATGTCTAATCAGAATGTTGAATATGGTAAGAAAACAAAATTACTAAGAAATACATTTACTAATAATGGAAAATTAATAAGAGGATGGAAAATATATAACAATTCTACGAATTTATGGGCATGTTATAAAAATGCAAATAAAACAGATTATGGATATGCAACAAAAGATGTATGTGAAAAATATGGTTATCAGATATATGATAATATGCAAACTATATCAAAAACTGCAAATAAAGGCGAAGTAATTACAATGTATGCTTCTTGGATTGATTTGAAAAAATATTTTGATGTTCCAGCAGTCGAAGAATTTGCAACACTAGAGTTAAGTACGAAAGGACTTTATAGACAGAAAGTTATTCAAGACATATATGTAAATAATAGTGATATATATGTGTCACAAGATAATTTTGGTAAAAATCCTAGTATATCAAAAGACTCGACACCATCAGAGCTTATAATAACTAAAATATCTAGAAAAAATCATTCAATGCAAGAGATATTTAGAGAAAAAAAATGTGGACATGGATTCTTTACAATACCTTCAGGGGTTTTAATGACAACATGTGATGTTGATACACCATATGATAAAGATGCTCATGGACATAAGGCATATAAAATAACTTCTAAAGGTAAAAGAGTATTTTTAGCAGATGCATTTCAAAATAAAAGAGAGTCATTTAAAATTGATTATAATAATAATATATATATGGCAAGAATAAATGACGGAACACAGAGATTTAAATTTTATAAGTATAATAAAGATAGTAAAACTGTTGGTTCATATATTAGAACATTAAACATTAAAGATACTCCTTATGATATGCAAGGATATGCATTAGATGGAAATTACTTATATATATATTATGGGGAAGGAATAGATTCTGGAAGTAACAGATTAAAATATTCAGTTGCTTATATAGATGTATATAATGCAAATACTGGTAAACTTATAAAGAAAAATAGAATATTTAAATCAAATGATACTTATATGGAAGCAGAAGGATTAGATTATCTTGGTGATTCTATTTATATAGGTGTTGCTACTACAGATGAATATGATAGTGCATATGGTGATATTAAATACGCAAATGTTTATAGAATTAAAAAGAAAGATTTAATAAACTAGCACTCAAAATATAATAAGTCATAAGATAAACTAGGAGGTTTACTTATGGCTTTTTCTGATAAATTTTTTAATAAAGTTGAAAAGAAAACTAGTGTTTCAAAAGATACAATTTTATCGCTTGCAAAGAAATTGCAAGAAACAGATTTAAAAAATGAAGGGAGTTTACGTGAAGTAATTCAGACACTATCTAAAATGACAGGGAGAAATGTTTCAAAGGAACAAGAAGATAAAATAGTAAGTGCAGTGGTAAATGATAAAGTACCTAAAAATATTGATCAAATGATTTAATTAAATAAAGTATTAATAAAACTTTCTTAAATAAAAAGGAAATCACCTATTTATAACGAATAATATAAGTAGGAGGTGAGAGTATTTATTATACATTAAGATATGATTCAGTATTTAAAAATGTATTCTATAGGGATAAAGAACTATTAAAGATATTTCTAACA
>CAMKQS010000026.1 GCA_946414975.1 uncultured Caryophanales bacterium
TGGAACAGAAATAGAATATACTGTAGATGAAAAAGAAATTGCAGGATATGAAAAAGCAATTACAGGAAGTGTAAGTGAAGGATTTAAAGTAACAAATACTCATAGTCCAGAAAAAACAAATGTAACAGGTAGAAAAGTATGGCAAGATGCTAATAATCAAGATGGGGTAAGACCAGCAAGTATTATAGTTAAGTTATATGCAGATGGTACTTACGTTACTGAAGGTGTAATTACTGAAGGTGAAAATAAGAATTGGGCATTTGCATTTACTGATTTGCCAAAATATAATAATGGAACAGAAATAGAATATACTGTTAAGGAAGAAAGTGTAGATGGATATACAACTACTTATGGTGATAATAATACTATTATAAATACACATGAAACTTCTAAAACAAGTGTATCTGGTACAAAGACTTGGAATGATAACAATGACCAAGATGGAAAAAGACCAGAAAGTATAACAGTAAGATTATATGCAAATGGAACTGAAGTTGCAAAAAAAGATGTAACTGCAGAAGATGGTTGGGCATATAGTTTTGATGAATTAGATAAGTATGCAGAAGGAAAAGAGATTAATTATACAATTACAGAAGATGCTGTAGATGGTTATTCAACAGAAATAAATGGATATGATATTACAAATACGCATGAAGTAGAGAAAATAAGTGTATCTGGTACAAAAATTTGGGATGATAATGATAACCAAGATGGAAAAAGACCAGAAAGTATAACAGTAAGATTATATGCAAATGGAACTGAAGTTGCAAAAAAAGATGTAACTGCAGCAAATGGTTGGACATATAGCTTTGATGAATTAGATAAGTATGCAGAAGGAAAAGAGATTAATTATACAATTACCGAAGATACTGTTGATGGATATGAAAAAGAAGTAACAGGTTATGATGTAACTAATACTCACGTTCCAGAAAAAATTACATTTAAAGCGACAAAAGTATGGGATGATAAAGATAACCAGGATGGAATTAGACCAGAAAGTATAACAGTATATCTTTATAAAAATAATGAAGTATTTAAAACTGCAGTAATCAGTGCTGAAAATAATTGGACTTATTCATTTGATGAGTTAGATAGATATGCTAATGGAGTAGAGATAAGTTATAAAATAGTTGAAGAAGAAGTTGATGGTTATAGTACTGAAATAAATTATGATGAAATAGATGAAAATAATATTGTTTCATCAACTATCACAAATACACATGCTCCAGAAAAAATTGATATTACAATTAATAAAACTTGGAATGATAAAGATAATTATGATGGATTAAGACCAATAGAAATTACAGTAGATCTATTTAAAGATGGTATTTTATTTGATACAATTATTATAAACGAAAATGATAATTGGAAATATCAAATTAAAGATTTAGATAAATATGCAAACGGAACTGAAATTTTATATACTATTTTGGAGCACCCAGTTGCTTATTATGAAACAATGATTAATGGTTTTGATATAACTAATACTCATAAAGTAGTAGAAGGTAAAGGTAGTGGATATGAAATTGAAGCTCCTAATACTGGTGTTGACACAAATAATAATGATATTACATATATAATCAAAATGATTTTTATGATAATATCTTTAGGATTGTTTTCAAAAAAAATATTAAAAAATTAAGACTGCTTAGGTAGTCTTTTTTTGTTGACAAATTAAAAAAAATTATATATTATATGTTTGTTATTAAAAGGGGGAAGTATATGAAAAAAAATATATTTGTTGTAATAATTGCTTGTTTTTTAATAACTTTATCTACATTGCTCTTGTTTAATTTAAATAATAAAAAATTAGATAATAAAAAAGTAAAAAAAATAATTAATAAAACAATTGAGAATTCTAAAGACGATATTACAAATGCCAAAGATTCGTATGGTAATGAGGATATTATTGGTAATATAACAGTATCTGGAACTGATATAGATGAATATATAGTTCAAACAACTGACAATAATTATTATTTAAATCATAATTTAAAGAAAGAATATGATATTGCTGGAGCAGTGTTTATGGATTATAGGAATAGTGTTGATGATAAAAAAATTCTTATATTTGGACATAATGCTAGGAAATTAGATACGGTACCATTTCATGATTTAGAAAAATATTTAGATGAATCATTTTATAGAGAAAATAAATATGTAGATTTAAAGTTTAATGAAGATACTAAATGGTTAATTTTTTCAGTTATGATTGTAAAAAAAGGAAATAATACTCATATGAAGCTTGAATTTGATGATAATTCTTGGTTAGAACATTTAAATTATTTAAAGAGTAATTCAATATATGATACAGGGGTCGATGTTAGTTTTGATGATAGAATTGTTGTGATACAAACTTGTAATTATCATCCTGAAAATACATATATATTAATATGTGCAAAAAAAATATAAATAATTTAGATTTTTCTAATGCTAAATTTGATAGAAAAAAATAATGAAATAATGATTAATGGTTTTGATATAATTAATAAACCTGTAATTAATAAGTAAATGTGATAAATGTTTGCTTTTTTTATTAAAAAAATATGTTATAATGTTTTAGGAGGTAGAAAGATGAAAAAAAATTTAAAAATATTTATATTTGTAATTGTTTTAATGTTATTTATTCCAATGATTAGTATTAAAGCTGAAAATAAAAAAGTAAAAGTTTATATGTTTGAAGCAGGAGGATGTCCTTACTGTGAAGAGGAAGAAGAATATTTAAAAGGATTAGATTCTTATGATAAAAAGTTTGAACTTATAAAAAAAGAGTTATATGTAGATCATGTTGAATGGAAAAAAGGAAAAGCTTATGATTTAGGAGTTAAAGTTGCTAATGAATTTAATGAAGCAGGATTTGAAAATGCAACTTATCAAGGGACACCATTTGTTGTAATAAGTGATTTATATGCAACAACATCGTATAATGATTCTTTAGAAGATATTATAAATGAAGCATATGAAGCTGGAGATAAGGATATTGTTGGATGTTATGAATCAGGTAAAAGTGATTGTCTTGATGATTTAAAGGAAGCAAATGCTAAAAATAATAATGCAAAAAAAGATACAACTAAAAAAATAAATCTAAATTATGATATTATTTTGATTGTTTTAGTTGTATTATGTAGTTGTACTATAATTGTTGTATATATATTAAAATCAAATAAAGATAAAAAAGATTTAATAGATATGATAAATAAAACTAAAAAAAGTTCAACTAAAAATAAATAATTAAATTTATATTATATAAAGTGTGGTGAATTAGATGGATAATACAAGTTGTATTATTTCAGAAGATTATTCTAATTTTGTTAATATAGAAGATATTATACCAAATGTAATAGTTGATATGAGATATTTTTCTAGTAATAATTTTGTGGGAGAAAAAATAGATGGATATTTAGATAATTGTGCATTATTAACTAAAGATGCTGCAAATTATTTAAGAGGTGCCAGTGATCAATTTTTAAAAGATGGATATAGAATAAAAATATTTGATGCATATAGGCCATATAAAGCATTAGTGCACTTTAAAAGATGGCTTAATAATGATGATAATAAAATGAAAGATATGTTTTATAAAGACTTATCTAAAAAAGAGTTAATTGAAAAAGATTATATTTCACTATTATCTTCTCATACTAGAGGAAGTACAGTTGATATAACTTTAGTTGATATTAAAACTAATGAAGAAATAGATATGGGATGTAATTTTGATAATTTTGGTAAAATTGCTCACTATGATTATAAAAATTTAACTAAAGAACAGTTAAATAATCGAAAGTATTTAAGAAGTGTTATGGAAAAATATAATTTTAAGCCTTTAAATAACGAGTGGTGGCATTTTACGTTAGTTAATGAGCCATACATAAATACATATTTTAATTTTCCTGTAGAAAAAATAAAATAATTTTATTTGTTGCAAGCGATGAAAATTGCTTGTTTTCTTTGACTTTTCTTGAAATTGCGTGCTATAATGTTAAGGGTGGTAACATGGTAAAATATGATGAGAATTCTATCAAAGTATTAGAAGGATTAGAAGCAGTTAGAAAAAGACCTGGTATGTATATTGGATCTACTGATAAACGAGGTCTTCATCATCTAGTATGGGAGATAGTTGATAACAGTATAGATGAAGTTATAAATGGTTACGGTAAAAAAATTAAAATTACTATTCATAGTGATTCTAGTGTTAGTGTAGATGATGAAGGAAGAGGTGTTCCTGTTGGAATACACGCAACAGGTAAATCGACACCTGAGGTTATATACACAGTTTTGCATGCAGGTGGAAAATTTGAATCTAGTGGATATAAAGTATCTGGTGGACTACATGGAGTAGGTGCTAGTGTTGTTAATGCACTATCTAAATGGATGAAAGTAAATATTCGTCGTGATGGATATGAATATGCTATTTCATTTAAAGATGGTGGAAAATTAGATCAGCCACTTACTAAGGGAATGAAAACAAGTAAGACAGGTACATCTGTTAGATTTATGCCAGATGATACAATATTTTCAACTACACATTTTTCATTTTCTACTATATGTGAAAGAATGCAGGAAAGTGCATTTTTACTTGAAGGACTTACCATAGATATAATAGATGAGATAAATGATAGAAAAGAAAGTTATTGTTATTTAAATGGATTAAAATCATTTGTTGAATATATAAATCAAGATAAAAGTGAACTTCATTCTGTTGTACAATTCGAAGGTGTTAAGGATAATATAGAAGTTAGTGTTGCATTTCAGTATACAGATACATATTCAGAAAATATTATATCATTTGTTAATAATGTAAAAACTTCTGATGGTGGTACACATGAGGTAGGATATAAAACTGCACTTACTCGTGTATTTAATGACTATGCAAGAAGTAATGGTTATCTAAAAGCAAAAGATAAAAATTTAGAAGGGCCAGATACTAGAGAGGGAATAACTACAATATTATCTGTAAATATACCTGAAGCATTATTACAGTTTGAAGGACAAACAAAATCTAAATTAGGAACTCCTCAAGCTCGTAATGCAGTAGAAAGTATTGTTAGTGAAAAATTACAATTTTTCTTAGAAGAAAATAAGGCTGTAGCTACAAAGATTGTTGAAAAAATGGTTAAAAGTAAACAAGTAAGAGAGGCAGCAAGAAAAGCAAGAGATGAAGCTAGAAATGGTAAATCTAAAAATAAAATAGAGAAAAATTTATCTGGTAAATTATCTCCTGCACAAAGTAAGAATCCAAAGAAAAATGAGTTGTTTTTAGTCGAGGGAGATTCAGCAGGTGGTTCAGCCAAAGGTGGACGTGATCGTAAGTTTCAAGCAATATTACCACTTCGTGGTAAAGTAATAAATACTGCTAAAGCATCACTATCTGATATACTAAAAAATGAAGAAATAAATACAATGATTCATACAATAGGTGCAGGGGTAGGATCGGATTTTACTGTTGAAGATTCAAATTATGATAAAGTAATAATAATGACCGATGCCGATGTAGATGGTGCTCATATTCAAATATTACTTCTTACATTTTTCTACTATTATATGAGAGGTTTAATTGAGCAGGGTAAACTTTATATAGCACTCCCTCCTTTATATAAACTTGATTACGGAAAAAAGCATTTTTATGCATATACAGATGAAGAGTTAGAAGATATAAAAAAAGAAAATACTGGTAAGTATTCTATTCAAAGATATAAAGGTTTAGGAGAGATGAATGCTGATCAGCTTTGGGAAACTACAATGAATCCTGATACTCGTAGTTTAATTAGAGTTAGTATTTCAGATGCAGCACTTGCTGAAAGACGTGTTAGTGTACTTATGGGAGATAAAGTTGAACCTAGAAAACAATGGATAGAAGAAAATGTAGAGTTTACAATGGAAGATAATTATAGAGCGTAGGGGGAATTATGGAAAAGTATATTAAAAATTTAAATAAGAATTATAATTTTTCAAAGAATGGATTTAATGTTATTTTGCCAAAAATAACTTGTTCTGACATTAGTATTTGTTTTGTTGATATAAATGGTGAACGTGATAACTATTGTATGTTAGATACTAGTACTATATTTTATTATATAATTTCTGGTTTGGGAGAATTTGAAATAGATGATGATAAAGTACCTGTTAAAACTGACGATTTAATTGAGATTTCTCCAAAGAAAAAATATAGTTATAAAGGTAATTTAAGAATGTTAGAAATAATGTCAAATTCATTTGATGAAAATGAAGTACATGAAACGAGTAAGTAGGACGTGATTATATGTTGAAAGAACAAATAGAAAAATATATGCCATTTGACGAAGTGGAGCAAAAAGATAAAGAACAATTTTTAGAATTTATTAATAGTTTTGATGATGTATTAACGAGAAATAATATTTTTGGACATTTTACTGCATCCGCTTTTGTAGTTAATAAAGATAGAACAAAAATGGTAGTTGTCTATCATATCATAAATGATGGTTGGGCATATCCTGGTGGACACGCTGATGGCATTGATGATTTACTTTCTGTTGCAGTTCGTGAAGTAGAAGAAGAAACTGGGCTTAAAGCAAAAGTATTAGATGAAAACATATTTGCAATTAACTCTAATCCAGTAATTGGACATGTGAAACGAGGAAAATATGTATCATCCCATATACATTTTGATTGTGTATATATAATGGAAGCAGATGATAAAATACCACTTGTTTATAGAGAAGATGAGTCTAAAGGAGTTAAATGGGTTGATTTTGAAGATGCTTACGATGAATCATTTTGTGATTTTATAAGACCAGTACATAAGAAATTAATAAAAAAACTAAATAATAGAGGTGTTTAGATGGAAGATATAATAAAAAGAATACAAGATTATGCCTTAGAAGAAATTATGGGAGATCGTTTTGGTAAATATGCAAAAGAAATTATCCAAGATAGAGCTATTCCAGATGTTAGAGATGGATTAAAACCAGTACAAAGAAGAATTTTATATGCAATGTATAAGGCTAATAATACCCATGAACACGGATATATAAAATGTGCTGCAACTGTTGGAGATGTATTAGGTAAATTCCATCCACACGGAGATTCATCAGTATATGATGCAATGGTGCGTATGAGTCAGTGGTGGAAACAAAACGAAATACTAATAGATATACATGGTAATAATGGATCTATGGATGGAGATTCTGCTGCTGCATACCGTTATACAGAAGCTAGGCTTTCTAAAATTAGTAGTGAACTTTTAAAAGATCTTGAAAAAGATACTGTTGCTTGGGCACCAAACTTTGATGATAGATTTTTAGAACCAACTGTTCTTCCAGCTAAATATCCAAACCTACTTGTTAATGGAACTAATGGTATTAGTGCAGGATATGCAACAAATATTCCTCCACATAATTTAGGAGAGATTATTGATGCAACAATAAAAAGAATTGATAGTCCAAACTGTAGATTAGATACAATACTTGAAATAGTAAAGGGTCCAGATTTTCCAACAGGAGGTATTGTAGAAGGTAAAAAAGGAATTATTGATGCATTTACAACTGGTCGTGGAAAAGTAATAGTAAGAAGTAAATGTGAATTTGTAACAAATAAGGGTAAAACTCAAATACTAGTTACAGAAATACCATTTGAAGTAAATAAAGCTAATTTAGTTAGTAAAATTGATTCAATTAGAATAGATAAAAAAATAGATGGCATAGCTGAGGTTAGAGATGAGACAGATAGAGATGGTCTTAGAATTGCTATAGATTTAAAAAATGGTGCTAATAAAGATATGATTTTAAACTATCTTTATAAAAATACTGAACTTCAAGTATCATATTCATATAACATGGTTGCTATTGTAAATAGAAGGCCAATGACTTTAGGAATTATTCCAATGCTAGATGCATATATTGCTCATCAAAAAGAAGTATTATTAAGAAGAACTAAATTTGATCTTGAAGCATATGAAAAAAGATTACACATAGTAGATGGATTCTTAAAGATGTTATCAATACTTGATGAAGTTATTAAAGTAATTCGTGCAAGTAAGAATAAAGCAGATGCTAGAGATAACTTAGTTAAAGAATTTGACTTTACATTAAAACAGGCTGAGGCAATAGTTACATTGCAACTATATCGTTTAACAAATACTGACGTTGTTGCACTAGAAGAAGAAAAAGCAAAATTAGAAAAATTTATTGCAGCTTTAAAACAAATACTTGCTGATGAAGATAAATTACATGAAGTAATGAAACATGAATTAAGAAAAATAAAAAAAGAATATGCAGTAGATAGAAAAACAGAAATTAGAGATGAAGTAACTGAAATAAAAATAGATACAACAGACATGATTCAAAAAGAAGATTGTATTGTAATGGTAACTGCAGAAGGTTATGTTAAAAGAAGTTCTGTAAGAAGTTATCAATCTAGTGAGTCAGAACCTACACTAAAAGAGATGGATTATGTAATTGGATTATATGAATTAAATACATTAGATACAATACTTATGTTTACTAATATGGGAAATTACTTATATATTCCAGTATATGAAATACCAGATTTAAAATGGAAAGAAATAGGAAAACATGTAAGTAATATAGTAAAACTTGGTGCAGATGAAAAAATTATTACATCAATTCCAGTTACAAACTTTGATGATAAAAAAACAATTACAATATTTAGTAAAAATGGTATGGTAAAAAGAACATTACTTAGTGATTTTAAAGTTACACGTTATAATAAACCAATTTGTTCAATGAAATTAAAAGGTGACGATGAAGTTGTTAGCGTAACTGATAAAATAGGTAGTGAGGTATTTATTACTACAACTAATGGTAATGCATTAAGATATGATATAAATGAAATAGGAGTAATAGGACTAAAAGCCAGTGGAGTTAAAGCAATTTCATTAAAAGATAACGATAAAGTAATCTTTGGTGAAATTTATAATGGAGAAGATTATATTTTAGTTCTAACAGATAAAAGTACTGCAAAAAGAGTAAAAATATCTGAATTTGAAAGAACATCAAGAGCTAGACGTGGAGTGCAAATAATAAGAGATGTAAAAACTAATCCATATCATATAATAGGTGGTTTAATTGTTGATAAAACAAATATTGGAATTATTTATAAAGAAGATATTGAATATAAGAAAACAACTGATATTTCAATACTAGATAGATATTCAACAGGTACTAGTATTTCAAATAATCAAGTATTTGGTATGTTTGAAGTTAAAGAACTTATAAATCCTAAAGATATAAAAGAAGAAGTAAAAGAAATATCATTAGAATCAATAGATGATAAGATAATGACGATAGATGATTTCTTAAAAGATATAGAAAAATAGATTGAGATAACTCAATCTTTTTATGATATAATTTTTAATAAAGGAAGTGAAAAATATGGTTACTTTAGAAAGACAAAATTTTAAAGAAAATACTAAAAGATATAATAAAGAAGTAAAAAGAATAAGAAATGTAATTGGAAAAGATTATCCAATAAATCATGTAGGATCAACTGCACTTCCGTATATGATTGGTAAAAATATAATAGATATTTTAATTGGAGTATCTAATGATAATGAAATGGAAGATTTAACGAAAAAACTAAAACAATTAGGTTTCTATCCAGGTAAAAAAAGTAATGGAAATATTTATCGTTTTTTTGCTAGTACAGAAAAAGAAACAAAATCAGGTGATATACATATACATCTAGTAAAAATTGATTCTGACAGATATAAAGATTTTCTTATTTTAAAAGAATACTTACTAATAAACAAAGAAGAAAGAAAAGCATATGCTAAGTTAAAAAAAGAAATATTAAAAGATGGATATAATATTAGAGAAGATTATAAAAATATTAAAAGTAAATATGTTACTGATTTATTAAATCGTGCAAGGGAAAGTGTTAAATAAAAAATTAATGTGCATTTTTATGTAAAGTATAGACAAGTTTTAAAATACGAGTAATCGTATCTTTTTACTTGAAAAAAATAATATATTTTAGTATAATTTAGTCGCAGTAACAAGGAGATGTTAATATGCGTTATGATCCTAACATATATGTAGGTTTATCTGATGAACAGGTTAAGTTAAGATATGAAGAAGGACTTGTTAATTATGATACAGAGATTAAAACCATAAGTATAAAAAAGATTATATATAAGAATGTATTTACTATATTTAATTTATTAAATTTAGGAATAGCTTTTTGTATTTTTTTAGTTCATTCATATAAGAATTTACTTTTTATGGGTATTGTATTATGTAATACTATAATAAGTATTATACAAGAAGTACATGCTAAAAAGACTATTGATAAGTTAAATGTAATTGCAATGAAGAAGATATTAGTATTGAGAGAAGGTAATGAGAAATTAGTTTCTATTCATTCTATTGTACTTGATGATATTGTTAAATACAAACTAGGAAATCAAATTATTGCTGATTCTATAATAATGGATGGTGAGGTAGAGGTTGATGAATCATTCATTACTGGAGAAGCTAATCATATTATAAAAAAAGAAGGGGATATGTTACTTTCTGGTAGTTTTATTGTATCAGGAAGTTGTATAGCTCGTGTTGAACATGTTGGACTTGATAATTATACGTCTAAGATATCTAGTGAGGCTAAGTATATAAAAAAAGTAAATTCTGTTATAGTTAATACTTTAAATAAAATTATCAAGATTATATCTTTTGTAATTGTGCCACTAGGTATAATACTATTTACAAGACAATATAGTGAGGTTGGTCTATCTAAAGCAGTTGTAGCATCTGCTGCTGCAATTATTTCGATGATACCTGAAGGCTTAGTATTACTTACAAGTTCTGTATTTTTTATAAGTGCGTTAAGATTGGCTAGAAAAAAAGTGCTTGTTCAAGATTTATATTGTTCTGAATCATTAGCTAGGGTAGATACTATATGTTTAGATAAAACAGGAACTCTTACTAAAGGAAGTGTAGAGTTAGTTGATGTTGTTAAAATAGATAATAATTACAATATAGATAAAGTTTTAAGTTCATTTTCTAATAGTCTTTCTGGTGATAATAAGACTATGGATGCGATAGGAAGTAAGTATGGTAATGATATTGGATATATGGTAACTAAAAAAGTACCATTTTCATCTTCTAGAAAGTATTCAGGAATAAATGTTAAGGATAAAGGATCTTTTATATTAGGTGCGCGTGAGATATTATGTAAAGATATTAAAAATGATGTATTTAAAAAGTATGAAAATTATCGAATTTTAGTATTAATGCATTCAAAAAATGAATTTAAGGAATATAATAAACCAGATAACATGAATTTAATTGGTGTACTTGTATTTCAAGATGAAATAAGAAGTAATGCAAAAGAAACTCTTGATTATATAAAAAATGAAGGACTTGATGTTAAAATTATTACAGGGGATGGTATTGCTAGTACTATATCAATATTAAATAGATTAAATATTGATAGTAAAGTTATTGATATGAGTACGGTTAGGAATAAAGATAATTTAAAAGAGATAGTAGATAATTATAATGTATTTTGTAGAGTGCTTCCAAATCAAAAGAAAGAAATAGTAATGGCTTTAAGAGCTAGTAATCATGTTGTTGCTTTTGCAGGAGATGGAGTTAATGATGTTTTAGCGCTCCGTGAGGCTGATAGTAGTATATCGATTGCAAATGGTAGTGAAGCTGCAAGAAACGTGGCTCAAGTAGTTTTAATGGATTCTGATTTTAAATCTGTTCCATCTATTATTAAAGAGGGAAGAAGAACTGTTAATAATTTAGAAAGATCAGGATGCTTATTTTTAACTAAAACAACTTATTCAACTTTGCTTGCTATAACATTTTTATTTATATCTATGGGTTATCCATTTCAACCAATACAGCTTAGTTTAACTAGTGCACTTACAATAGGTATTCCATCTTTCATACTGGCACTTGAGTCTAATAATAAGAAAATAGAAGGTAATTTTTTTATTAATGTTTTTAGAAGGTCAATACCTAGTGCGGTTACTATTGTACTAAGTATATTAATAACAATGTTATTTTCATATATATTCAAATTTAGTCCAAAGGAAACTTCTACAATGGCTATATTACTTGTTGGCTATACTGGTTTTATCTTGTTATTTAAATTGTGTTATCCGTTTAGTAAATTACGCTTATTATTATATATAACATTGATTAGTATATTTGTATTTTGTATAATCTTTTTAAGAGGATTATTTGATTTAGTGTTATTAAAACCATTTATGATACTATTATTTTTAAGTTTATGTTTACTTAATCTTGCAATATTTACAGAATTAAGTTATTTGTTTGATAAAAAAATTAGTAAATATGAAAAAAAATAAAATTTTGTGATACTAGTTGACAAGATTAGTCAATGTTTGATAAAATATTGATAGTAAGAAAGGAGTGTTGTTATGGAAAATAATGCGCCAAAGAATAATTCTAAAGCATTTTCAATTACTGCTTTAGTTACAGGTATTTTATCTATCGTTGGAGCTTTTATTCCAGTAGTATGTTATTTTACATTAGTACTTGGTGTTGTTGGTATTGTTTTCGGAGTTAAAGGACGTAAAACTGCTGCAACAGGACAAACTGGAATGGCTACAGCTGGATTAGTATGTGCTATTATTGGTACTGCATTTAGTGCTATTGGTGTTATTTGTGTACTTATTTGTGCAAGTGCTATTAACTCTGCAGTTAATTCAGCAGCTGTAACAAGCTTATATTAATAAAAAAGCAGAAATGCTTTTTTATTTTTTTTTGATATGATATAATTAGTTCGGTGGTAATATGATTCCTTATGTAAATATATTTGGAAAACAAATAAGTATGTATTTAATTATGACAATGGTAGGTATTTTTGTTTCAGGACCTTTTGCTATTAAAGAGGCAAAAAAAAGAGGAAAAGATCCTAATGAAATATTAGTTATTTTACTTATAAGTGCTATAGGGTTATTTATAGGTGGTCATCTTTTATATGGAATTACAAATATAAATGTTTTATATAAATTAGTTATTCATTTTAATAGAATAAAATCAATAAAACAGTTTATTGATATATTTATTTATATATTTGGTGGTCAAGTATTTTATGGTGGGTTAATTGGAGGATTATTAACTGCCTGTTTCTATATGAAAAAAAAGAAGTGTGATTCAAAACTTTATTTTGATATTGGAGCTTTTACAATACCACTATTTCATTTTTTTGCTAGAATTGGATGCTTTTTATCTGGATGTTGTTATGGAGTTGAAAGTCATATAGGATTTAAATATAAACATTCAATTGTAGAGATTGCAAATGGTGTAAATAGATTTCCAATACAGTTAGTTGAATCTTTATTTAACTTAATGTTGTTTGCATTTATGTATATATTGTATAAAAAAGAAAAACTTAAAGGATGCTTAATATATTTATATTTATCATTATATGCAATTGCTAGATTTATATTTGAATTCTTTAGGGGAGATCATTATAGAGGATTTTTATTTGGATTATCTACATCACAAATAATTAGTTTATTAATAATTTTATTTGTTATAATTAGTTTAATAATAAAAAAAGTTAAGAAAAAATAAGTGTTTCATTAACTTTATATGTATTAGAGTTACTTGGTAATTCATAAAAATAGTAGGATTTTAATTTTATTAAAATTCTATTTTTTTTAAAATTATTATATATATATAATATTTTATTATTTTTATCTGTTATAATAATATCTATATTTTCTCTCATAAAAAATGTATGGATTGCCTTACATTTAAATCTAAGAGCACATTTTATGTTTTTTTTAAACATAAAACCTAATAATTTATCTTTAAAGTTATCACAAAATTTTAATTTAATTTTATTATTTTTTAATACTAAATTCATATTATCACATAAAAATTATATCAAATATAAATTCAATTGACAAATACATGAAAATGTTATAAAATTGACTTAAGGTAAGGTGACATTTATGAGATTAAACTCTAATCGAGGACAGGCTCTTGTTGAGTATTTACTTATTATTGCAGTTATAAGCGTTGTTGTTATAAGCGTTGTTAAAATATTTGGTGGATATTTACAGGATACAATGACTAAATCTTCTTGTGAGATGATGGGAAAAACTTATGTTGATGGCAAATCGCCAGGGGATGGAAAATGTGAATAATTTTTTAAGGGGGATTTATGGGATTTTTTAATAAATTAAAGAGTATATTTAAATCTTCATCTAACGAAGAGAAAAAAGAGTTAAAAAGTTATGATGATGGTCTTAAAAAGACACGTAATTATTTTACTGATAAAATTAGTATTTTAAATGGTAAATATAAAAAAGTTAATGATGAATATTTTGAAGAATTAGAAGAAATATTAATCATGGCTGATATTGGTGTTAATACAGTAATTAATTTTATTGATAAATTAAAAAAACGTGTAAAAAAAGAAAATATTACTGATAGTGAAGATTTAAAAGATATTATTGTTGATGAGATGTTTATTATATACATCAATAATCAAATTGTAGTAAATAAGATTAATTATAGTAGTGAATATCCTACCGTTATTTTATTTGTGGGTGTTAATGGTGTTGGAAAAACTACAACTATAGGTAAAATTGCTTACAAATTAAAACAAGAGGGTAAAAAAGTATTACTTGTTGCAGGTGATACGTTTAGAGCTGGAGCGATTGAACAGCTAAAAGAATGGGGAAATCGTACTGATTGTCCTGTTATATATAAAGATAACAGTGATCCTGCAAGTGTTGTTTATGATGGTGTTAAAAAAGCCGTAGATGAAGATTATGATGTAGTATTAGTTGATACTGCTGGAAGATTACAGAATAAAACTAATTTAATGGAAGAACTTGCTAAAATAAATAGAGTAATTAAAAAGATTATTCCAAAAGGACCTAGTGAGACATTATTAGTTTTAGATGCAACAACTGGACAAAATGGTATAAGTCAAGCTAAGAGTTTTAAAGAAATTACAGATGTTACCGGAATAGTACTTACTAAGCTTGATGGTACAGCTAAAGGTGGAATAGTGCTTGCTATAAAAGATAGTGTAGATATTCCAGTTAAATTTGTTGGCCTAGGTGAACAAAAAGAAGATTTAAAAGTCTTTGATATAGAAAAATATATCTATGGATTATTTAAAGATATGTGAGGTGTTTTATGGAAAAAAAGAAAAAAAAGGGGTTATTACAAGATTTTAAGGATTTTAAAATAACAATACCATTGCTTGCACAAATATTGTTTACAGAAGCAGTATTTATATTTGCAATTGTTTCGTTATTTGAACCAGTTTTTCTATCTGTATTTTATATAGTAGTTGGTATAACACTCTTAATTATGGCATATAATAACTATGTTTATTATAAAAAGAAGTATTTTAATACAGCTTGCATATTTTTTAGTGTTATTTATATAATACTTGCTATATATTTTATTGTATCTACTTTAATTAAAATTTTTAGATGAATTTAGAACTTACAATTCTTTATGATTATTATAGTAATTTGCTTACTGATAAGCAAAGACTATATTTTGAGGAATATTATTTTAATAATTTATCCTTACAAGAAATATCAGAAAATTACAGCGTAAGTAGAAATGCAGTATTTAATAGTTTAAAAGAGATAGAAAAAAAGTTAAATTATTATGAAGAAAAATTAGAATTATATAAAAAGAGTAAATTAATTGATGAGATTATTGTTAATTTACCTAGTGATATAAAATCAAAAATAAAAGAATTAATATAGGGTGTGTGTGAAATGTTCGGAAAAATAATATATATAAGTGATAATATTGCTCATATTAATATACCAGCTGGTACTCCAATTGGTATGAATTTAATTAATATGAATGTAGTATTTGAAGATACAAATAAAAAGATATTAGGAGAAGTAGTAGATGTATCTAAAGAATTAATTAAGGTGCATTTTTTAGGTGAGATTAATAATGGTAGGTTTATAGGAGGAGTTCTTCGTAAGCCTACTATGGAAGCAAATGTTAGGATTGTTAATGATGAGGAGTTAGAACTTATTGTTGGACATCCTGGTAATAGTGTATTTAGATTAGGATATTCACCATTATATGATGATAAACCAGTATATGTTGATATTAATGAATTATGTAGTAATCATTTAGCTATATTTGGTAATACTGGTTCTGGTAAATCGTATGGAGTAGCTAGTTTAATACAAAGTTTATTTTACAATAAAGACTTTATGCCATTTAGAGCTAATTACATGATATTTGATGCATATGGAGAATATCATACAGCTTTTTCCAGATTAAATGATGTAAATCCCAATTATCAATTTAAATTTTATACTACAAATAGAACACAAAGTGATGGAGAATTATTAAGTATTCCATTGTGGTTGCTTTCTATTGATGATTATGCATTATTGCTGGAAGCTGACACACATTCACAACTTACAATAATTGAGAGAATGTTAAAATTAGTTAGAATTTTTTCAACAAATGATAATATAAGTAATGAATATAAAAATCATCTAATAGCTAAAGCAATTATGGATATTATGTATACTAATCAAACATCTGCTAGTAAGAGAAATGATATATTCTCAATAATATCTAGTTGCTCAACTGATCAGTTTTCATTAGAAACACCAGTTCAAGGACTAGGTTATATTAGAAAATTTAGAGATTGTTTTGAAATTAATACAAGTGGTACATTTGTTGAGAGTAATCTAATTACAGATTATGTTACGAGTTTTATCAAACCTGAATTAGAGAAATTGGAACCATCTAGTGATCATTATTTTACTTTGAATGATTTAGAACGTGCCTTGCAATTTACTTTAATATCAGAAGGATTACTTAGAAATGAGCATATGTACAATGAAGCAATAACGCTTAAGGTTAGACTTCATTCACTTGCAATATCTGAAAATGCAGTATTCTTTAATTATCCAAACTATATAACTTTTGAGCAATATATTGCATCTTTAGTTAGTAAAAATAATCGTAAAGCTCAAATTATTAATTTTAATTTAGAAGATTTAGATGATAGACTTGCTAAGACTATTGTTAAAATATATTCAAAAATGTTCTTTAATTTTACAAAATCATTAAAGGTACGTGCGTCTATTCCTTTTCATTTAGTTTTAGAGGAATGTCATAGATATGTACAAAATGATGGAGATTTAAAATTGCTTGGATATAATATATTTGAAAGGATTGCCAAAGAAGGACGTAAATTTGGTATGATACTTAATCTAATATCTCAAAGACCTGTGGAAATATCAG
>CAMKQS010000027.1 GCA_946414975.1 uncultured Caryophanales bacterium
ACCTCCTTAACATCAAACTTGTGCCTTATAGACACAGTTAAGTTAAAAAGGTCGATAGTGATATAAAATATATATTAGATAAATGGTCAGATGATATGCTAAATGATACAGATTTAGTTAATGATAAAGGATATAAAATAAGATTAATTACATTAGATGAAGTTATTAACTTAGGATATGAATGGGGTAAAAAATGCGAACATTGCTACGAAGGTTCGGTAAAGACGAGTAATGCTCCAAATTGGCTGTATAATTCAAATATGGTTTGGGCAATGACTCCGTCTGAAAAAGATAATACACATGTATGGTTCATATATCCTGATGGCGCATTATTAGACTTTAGTATCTTTAGTGATTATCATAGCATCTACAATGGATATGGTTTGGTTCGTCCTGTAATTACCATCAAAAAATCATCTCTAAACTAGTAAATTTATGAAATTGTACGAAAATGCGTGCAATTTTTTTATTTTTTGGTAAAATAAAAAAGGAAATTTTGAAGTTTTGTCGTATATTATTTATAGGGAGTGGTATTTTGAATAATGAACTTATTAATGAAATACGTAAAAGTGTTAATATTGTTGATGTAATATCTAGTTATATGCCACTTACTAAAAAGGGTAAAAATTATTTTGGTGTATGTCCATTTCACGATGATCATTCACCTAGTATGAGCGTAGCTGAGGATAAACAAATATATAAATGTTTTTCATGTGGTGAGTCTGGGAATGTTTTTACTTTTTTAGAAAAATATGAAAATATTAGTTTTTTAGAAGCAGTAAAGAAATGTGCGGATTTATCTGGTATAGAATTTAATTATGGCAAATCTACTCAGAAAAATTATAATCAAGATTTATATGATATATATAAATTTGCATCTAAGTTATATCAGAATAATTTACATAGTAAAGAGGGTAAAGAAGCAAGAGAATATTTAAAAAATCGAAAACTAGATGATAATATAATTAAAGAATTTGAAATAGGTTTATCTTTAAATCAAGCTAGTATTTTAACAGATGCATTAAAAAAGAAGTATGATGAGAAAACTTTAATTAAAAGTGGTCTCGTTAGTGAGGGAGATTATAATCTATATGATATATATCGTAATAGGATAATGTTTCCTTTATATGATCTTTCTGGTAATATTGTTGGATATAATGGTAGAATTTATAATTCTAATAATAAAAATGATAGTAAATACATAAATTCTAAAGAGACACCTATATTTAAAAAGGGAGAGTTATTATTTAATTATCATAGGGCTAAAAAAGAAGCAAGAGAATATAAATTTGTAATTGTAGTAGAAGGACAAATTGATGCGATTAGGTGTTATCAAGCAGGGTATAAAAATGTTGTTGCATCGTTAGGAACAGCAATTACAAAAGAACATGCTATGTTACTTAGAAAGCTATCTAATAATATTGTTCTATGTTTTGATGGAGATAGTGCAGGTGAAAAGGCTACTAATGCAGCAATTGAACAACTATCAACTCTTGCGCTAGAACCTAAGATAGTTAGATTAGAAGAATCCTTAGATCCTGATGAATATATACTTAAATATGGAAAAGAGAGATTTAAAGATAAAATAGAGAATGCTCTTAATATAATGCAGTATAAAGAGATTATTATAAAAAAAGATATGGATTTATCTAGAACTGAAGATTTAGCTCTTTATACAAATAAAATGATAAAAGAAATTAATAATATAAATGATGATGTATTAAGAGAGATTAGTATAAATAAGCTTGCCAGTGAAACTAATTTGGAAGTTAAATTTATTAAGTCTAAGTTAGATAAGAAAAAAGAAATTAAAATTCCTATAAAAAAGAATATAATAAAATATAGTAAATATGAAAAATCAGAGCAAGCGTTAATATATTATATGTTAAAAAGTATAGATGTTATTAAAATTTATGAGAAGAAAATTACATTTATGCCTACGGATAGATATAGAAAATTAGCTTTAAAGATAGATTGTTTTTATAAAGAATTTGGATATATAGATGTTGCTGATTTTATGACTTATATAAATGGTGATGATATATCTATTAATGCATTAAGTGAGATATTAAATTTAGATTTAAATGATTCTTATGATGAAGAGGCAATACTTGATTATTTAAATAATATTAAAAGTTATAATGATAGATCTTTATCTAATAAATATAAAAAAGAATTAAAAGAGGAAGTTAGTTTAGAAAAGAAAATAGAATTAGCTAATAAGGCTATAGAATATAAAATTAGGAGTGAGAGTAATGAATGAAATTAAGACATTTGATGAAAGAAAAGAAGAATTAGTAAAAAAAGGAAAAGAAGCAGGTTTTATAACTTATGAACAATTAGCTGATGCATTAAAAGGACTTGATTTAGATGCAGATAGCTTAGATGATTTATACAATACTTTAACAGAAAATAATATCGAAATAGTATCAGAAAATGAATCAGATGATGATCAATCCGATAGACTTATGCTATCAGATAATGAACTTACTAAAGATTTAAATATTAATGATCCTGTTAGAATGTATTTAAAAGAAATAGGACAAATTAAATTATTAACTTTAGAAGAAGAATTAGAACTTGCAGATAGAATAGAGCAAGGTGATGAGGATGCTAAAAATATTTTAGCTGAAGCTAACCTTCGTCTTGTTGTAAGTATAGCTAAAAGATATGTAGGACGTGGAATGCTATTTCTAGATTTAATTCAGGAAGGAAATATTGGATTAATGAAGGCTGTTGAGAAGTTTGATGTATCTAAAGGATATAAGTTTTCAACATATGCAACTTGGTGGATTAGACAAGCTATTACACGTGCTATAGCTGATCAAGCTCGTACAATTAGGGTTCCTGTGCATATGGTAGAAACTATTAATAAATTAGCTAGAGTCCAAAGACAATTAACACTTGAATTAAATCGTGAACCATCAGAAGATGAAATAGCTAAAAAGATGGGAACTAGTGTTGAAAAAGTACGTGAGATATATAAAATTAGTCAAGATCCAGTTAGTTTAGAGACTCCAATTGGAGAAGAAGATGATTCTCATTTAGGAGATTTTATTAAAGATGAACATAATATGTCTCCAGAAGAATTTGCAACTAATGAGATGTTAAAAGATGAAATAAGTGAAGTACTATTAACACTAACTGAAAGAGAAGAAAAAGTAATTAGATTAAGATTTGGACTTGAAGATGGTAAACCTAGAACCCTAGAAGAAGTAGGTCAAATGTTTGGTGTTACAAGAGAACGTATAAGACAGATTGAAGCTAAAGCATTACGTAAATTACGTCATCCATCTCGTAGTCGTAAACTTAGGGATTATATGGAGGAATAATGAACTCTAAATTAGAAGTTATAGCTTCTTTAGTTACTACTAAAAGTATTATAGATATAGGTTGTGATCATGGATATCTAGATATATATTTAACTAAAAAAGGTATTAAATGTTTAGCTACTGATATTAGTGATAAGGCAATTAAGTGTGCTATTAATAACTTTAAGAAAAATAATTTAGATATTGATTATATAGTTACTGATGGACTTAATAATATAGATATAAAAAAGAGTGATACTATTATTATTTCTGGTATGGGTACAGATACTATAATAAATATATTGAATAAAAAAATAACTAATGATTTGATAATATCATCTAATAATCATTTAGAAAAGTTAAGAAGATATATAGTAACTATGAATTATTATATAGATAAAGAAATATTTATAATAGAGAATAATAAACCATATGTAATTATTAAGTTTAAATATGGTAAAAAAGATTATAGTGATTATGATTATATACTAGGTATTAATTATGATAAGAATTATTTAGATTATATAAAAAATAAATATATTAATATTTTAAATAAGATACCTGATAAATATAAAGATAAGATAAATTATTATAATAATTTAATTAGTGAAATTGAAAGAAGATAGGTTCTATGTCAAATAGTGTTGGTGAACAATAATTTGATATAATGAATTGAGTATAGAGGGTGATGAAAATTATCCTTTTAGTAATCCTTTAATTAAGAATATTCTATTAATGTAATGAGAATGTTTTCTATAGCCAAAAGCAATTCTCTTCAATGATTTAATTAAATTGTTTGTGCCTTCAATAACGCCATTATTGATATCATTTTTAAATGAATTTTCAATATATTTAATGTTATCTCTAAAAAGCTTTAAAGCTTTTTTTATTTTATCTGGAAGATATTTATCTTGATTATAAATAATGTTTTTAAACTTAGTAAAATCCTTTTGTTTAATAGAATTAATTATGCCCTGATAACATTCATAAGTTCTCTTAAATTCTTGATTAGTATTTATTAAAAATGTAACAATTTCCTTTTGAGATATTTCCTTTTTAAAGTATTTAGAATAGTGTTTTTCATCTGATAAATTGTTTTTATTTTTTAAGAATAGTTTCCAGTAATGTTTAAGTTTATTATAGTAAGGATTAGATTTATAACATAGTTTAACTCTAGTGATATTTAAAGCATTATAAACTTGAGTGACAATATGATATCAATCAATTACTATGTTTGCATTTCTAAATAGCTTTTTAGCTAAATGAATATATCCTGAATAAAAGTCCATTGAAATCATTTGAACTTTATCTCTATCTCTTTTTTGATATATTCTAAAATAATGTTCTAAATCAATAGACTTTCTAGAAGATTTAATATCAAAAATTGTTCTTTTATCATTATCCATAACCATAAATGCCATATTATTGGTTGATTTAAATTCATCCCAATTCATATTAATAGGTAAACAAGGATGTCTCAATAATGTTTTAGATGTGGAAACATTAACTCTATCAGCGATATCTTTTTCAGATTGTTTTTTAGTAAGTTCAACTCTTATTTGTAATTCAGAATTATTAGAAATATTTTTATATTTATCAACTAAATTTGTTTCAGCTAAGAACGTATTATGGCAATGTTTACAGTAAAATCTTTGTTTGTGAAGTAATAATAAGCTTCGACAATTAGAAATATTAGGAATTTTAATTTTACAATTTTTTCTAAATCCCCATTTGATGATATCATTAGTAGAATCATTTATTGTACCACAGCAAGGACAATGACTAGGAATGTAAGACAAAATAGCCTCAATAATCTTATGATTCTTTCCTTTAATTACTTTGTTTTTTATAGAATTATTTAAAATAAATATATTTTGGTCTTTAATATTTAATAAATTTAGTATATAATTATTATTAGACATATAGATTTGATCCTTTCTATGTATTTTGTTTCAATTACATTGTATCAAACTATATGTTTTTTTGTACTAAAAAATAGTGATAGTGAAAAATCTCCACCAACACTATTTATTATACAACCGTTTATTTTGTAAACTAGGTTTTTTACATGAAAAACGTAGGACCATTATTTGTAGAGTAAGTAGTATTAGATTGTGTAGTAGTATAATTATTAGTTTGGTGCTTATCTTTATTTACTATATTGTTTTGCTTATTATTTACATTATTTTTATCACCTTTTTTAAACTCATTCATTATTCTAAACATAGTTTTAGTATTATTTATAACAGGTCCTACTTGTTTTACTAGGGGTATTGCTTGATTAGCTATTCCTAGTATTTTTTGTGTTCCATTTAGTATTTTAGAAAAAGAAATATTGTTATTTTTAAATAATCTAGAAAATAATCCAGGTCTTGTTTGGTTAATATCAGGTATTTGATAAAAATAAGGATTATAGTAATTCATGTTTTCCTCCTTATATATATTTCTAAAATATTATATGTTTTTTTAATAAAAAAGTTTAATAAAAAATAATTTTATGTTATAATTAATTATAGTATGGGTAGGTGTCATATGAAAAATGAAAAAGTGACGTTAGCTAAAAGGATACATGATATATTAAATAAGCCAATAGGTGGTAAAAAAGAGGTTAAAAGTAAAGAGCCAGTTAAAGATCGTTTAGTACTTGATAAGATTAATGATGAATATGAATCTAAAAAGGTAGCATGGAGATATGTAGCTAGAAATAGTAAGGGTAAAAAGATTACTGGATATTTTTATTCTTATAATAAGAATGATGTTATATACTTTTTAAAGAGTGAAGAGTTAGAAGTTATTAGTGTTAAAACTAGTAAGTTAATTCAATTTATGAATAAAGGCTTTCAAAAAACTAGACGTATTAAAACTAAAGCATTAGTATTTATGTTAATGGAGTTATCTACATATATTAAATCTGGTATACCTCTATCTGAGTCTATTGGTATTATGATTATGGAGACTAAGAATAAAAGGTATAAAAATATATTACGTGAGATGCGTTATGATATAAATAGTGGAGAAGCTTTAAGTAAAGCTATGGCTAATCGTGGTAATGCATTTCCACCTATATTAGTTAATATGGTTAAAACTGCTGAAGAAACTGGTAGTTTATCAGAATCTTTAGATGATATGGCTGTATATTTTGGTGAAATAGAAGAAACTAGAAGACAGATGATAAGTATATTAACATATCCTACAATGGTATTTCTATTTACAATAGCTGTTGTTATGTTTATTATGGTATATGTAATACCTAAGTTTGTTGATATATATTCTACTATGGATAATACTAAAGTACCGGCATTTACACAATTTATAATAGGACTTAGTGTATTCTTCCAAAATAATTTAATTTATATATTATTTGTTATAATTGCTATATTGTTAGTTATATTGATTTTGTATAGAAAGAATAAAGCATTTAGAAAATTCTTCCAGAGAATAGGTATGCATATGCCATTTATTGGAAATATTATGATATATAATGAAGTAACAATATTTTCTAAAACATTTACGACTTTACTTCGTCACGATGTATTTATAACTGATTCAATGAATATATTAAAAGAGTTAACTAATAATGAAATATATCATGATATGATTAATGATACTATTGAAAATATTAAACGTGGTGAAAGAATTTCACTTGCTTTTAAAGATCATTGGGCTTTTCCTCTTGCAGCATATGAGATGATTGTAACAGGAGAGCGAACTGGTAAGCTTGCAGATATGATGGATCAAGTTAGTACTTATTATCAAAGTTTACATAGAAGTTCTATTTTAAGATTAAAATCATTAATAGAACCAATAGTAATAGTAATACTTGCATTCTTAGTTGGAGCGATAATACTTGCAGTAATTATTCCAATGTTTAGTATGTATGAATCAGTACAAAATTTAGGGTGATAAAATGACTTTATATTATGCAGTAATTACATTTATATTTGGACTTGTTTTAGGCTCATTTTATACTGTAGTAGGAGAGAGAATGCCGGAGGGAAAATCAATAATAACTCCGCCTTCTCATTGTCCTAATTGTGGTCATGTATTAAAATTTTATGAACTTATTCCAGTTTTTTCATTTATATTTCTTAGAGGAAAATGTAGTAAGTGTAAAAGTAAGATACCTGTTTTAAGTACTTTGATAGAATTATTAACAGGAATTCTTTTTTTAATTTCTTTTTTAGTATTTGGAATAAGTATAAAGTTTTTTATTGCTTTAGTATTTATATCTATGTTGATGATTATAATAGTAAGTGATATCAGATATATGCTTATTGATGATGAGATATTAATAATTGCTAGTATATTAATATTTATATTATCTATATTTGAATATGGTATTAAAGACGCTCTTATTTATGTTTTATATGGAATTATATGTTTTATAGTTATGTTCTTAATAAAAATACTTGGAGATTTTATTTTTAAAAAAGAATCTATGGGTGGAGGAGATATAAAATTAATGTTTGTATTTGGTCTTACTATGGGTATTCCATCATCTATAGCCTCTATTTTTTTAGCGTCTTTTATAGGTCTTCCAATATCTTTAATTATGCTTAAGAATAATTCTAGTCACGAATTACCATTTGGACCATATTTAAGTATTGCAGCTATTATATTATTTTTATCTCAAATAGATATAGTAAATATACTTGTTAATATGTAAGTTAGATATCTAACTTCTTTTTTTAGGAGAATTATGAAGTATTTAAATAAAATAACTAATATTTATGTATTTATTATATTACTTATATATCCTCTTATAATAGGAGTAAATGGTTATAAAGATATATTAAGTATTAAATGAAATTTTTATGTATATGTAAGTATAATATATATGATAATAGTATTATTAATGCTATTAGTATTAATATTTAAACATAAAATAAGTATCAATGAATTTAGTTTTAAAATATACCATATACTTGCTTTAATATATTTATTGGTATTAATAATATCTACATTATTATCGCCTTATAAAGAATATAATTTATTAATAGGTTCTCCTAGAATGGAAGGGTTAATAGTAAATATTATATATATATTATCATTTTTATTTATATCTCTTACATATAAGTTTAATAAAAAAATATTAGATATATTTATAATACCTAGTATTATTATTGGAATAATAATTATTATACAGTATATAGGATTTAATCCACTTTATTTATATAAAATGGGTGGTAGTAATATTTTTTATGGAACAATTGGTAATATTGATATTATAGGTTTGCTATATATTATGTATGTTATTTTTATGCTTTTTAGATATATATTTAGTGATATAAATAAATTATTATATTTAGTATCATTTTTTATTTCTATGTTAGTTATTTTTATAATTAATGTAGATGCTGCTTATTTTACATTCTTTATTGCATTATTATTTCTTTTACCAATAGTATTATTAAATAGTAAATATTTAAAGAAGTATTTAGATATTATAATTATAATTAGTATAGCTAGTATATTTATTATAAATGTATATATTATTATATTATTGTTTATATTTGTTATTATTAGATTGCTTATAAATAATTTAGAATATAATGTAATTAATAAAAAAAATATTATTATTGGTTATATGTGTTTATTATTATTGTTAATTATGGGATTAATAATTTTATATTTTTATAAATTTAACATAACTATATTAAGTGATGTATATAGTATTCTTCATTTTAAATTAGATGATTCATTAGGTAGCTATAGGATGTTTTTATGGAAAAGAACTATAAATATGTTTAACAATAATATTTTATTTGGAACTGGTTGTGATACTTTTTATATTAGATTTATGAATTTATATATTGATGATTTAAAAAGTATAGGAAGAGTTGATATAAATGATAGTGCATGTAATATATATTTAACTATGCTTATTAATCATGGATTAGTTGGATTATTATTATTTATTTCATTTATTTATAGTGTATTAATTAAAATAAAGAACAATTTTAATTTTATAATATTAGTTATATTAATGACTATAATTTTACTTAATATATGGCTTTTTTAGCTTTAATGTAGTTATAGTTACTCCGGTATTTTTTACTTTACTATCTATTTACACAATATGTGTAAAAAAGTTTAATTTTATTATAATGTGTGCTATAATGACTTTAGAAAGGATAGGTAGTGAGTATGAAAAGTAAGAAAGGTTTTACACTAATAGAATTAATAGCTGTATTGGTTATTTTAGCAATTCTAGCGCTAATTGTAACACCACTTGTTATGAGTATTATCAAAAAGGCGAAAGATTCAGCAAATAAAAGGAGTATTGATGCATATGGTAGAGCAGCTGAATTAGCTGTAGCAACATATTTACTTGATAATAATGATTTTCCTGAGAGTTTTTCAGAACTAACTATTGAAACAACTGGTTCTGAAGTGTCATGTGCTACTACAGTATTAAATGAAGATTCAAGTGTATATTTAGCAGATTGTTCTGTAGATGGAACATTAGTAAGTGGTTATACATATGGAACTTTAGCTACACCATCGTCAGTTAATCCATAATAATTAATAGTACTAAAATTCTACATATATTATGTAGAATTTTTTTATAATTATTTACAAAAAAAGATAATTATGCTATAATTTAAGTGCTGAAAGATAAGATAAAATCCCATATGAAAAACCTACTAATCGATTTAAAAGGGAATCTAATTCATACTTGGTGTAGAAAACTTAAATTTATTTAAGGATCCTAAAAAGTATGATGTGATGCCCACCTGGGAGACTAGGTTTTATTCGATTCGGGAATCTGTCTTTCGGCATTTTTATTTGATGGAGGATTTATGTTAATAGATGATATGTATGTAGTATTTGATCTTGAAACTACAGGTCTAAAGGCTAATGAAGGAGATTCAATTATTGAAATAGGTGCAGTAAAGATGCAAAATGGAAAAATAATTGATACATTTGATTTATTTGTTGATCCCAAAAGAAATTTAGATCCAGAAATAATTAAAATTACGGGAATAACTAATGAAATGCTTAAAGATTCTATTGATGAAAAATCTGCAGTTGAGAAGTTTATGGATTTTGTAGGAGATTGTCCTGTAGTTGCACATAATGCTAAATTTGATATGTCTTTTATTAATATGGCATATTTAAAATATGATTTAGGAAGATTTAATAATACTATTATTGATACATTAGGGTTATCTAGATATTTAGAATCTAATCAAAGATTTCATAATCTTGCAACGTTAGTTATTAGGTATAATATTCCGTGGGATGAAGATAAACATCATCGTGCAAATTATGATGCAGAGGGTACTGCGTTAATATTTTATAAAATGCTTGAAAAACTTAAACTTAATAATATTAATACTATGGATGATTTAAAACAATATAGAACTATTGTTTTAAAGTATAATAATAAAAATAAGAAGTGATTTTTCGCTTTTTTTGCATTTTAGCATGCAAACAATCTACTTGTAATAGTTTTTAGAATGTATTATAATATTATTATTGGAGGAAATATGAAGGCAAGAGTTATTACTGCAACTGTTTTAGCATTAATTGCTATTCCAGTATTTATACTAGGCGGTTTTTGGTTTAAATTGGCTTTTTATTTGGTTTCTTTACAAGGATTAAGAGAATATATTAATGTTCGTGAAAAGCGTAAAGAATTTCCAAATATAATGAAACTAATTTCATATATTTGTTTAACATTACTATATTTTGGTGGTGTTATTGATAAGGATTTAATTATAAACTTTGATTTTAGAATCATAACTGGTCTTTTATTAATATTATTTTTACCAATAATTTTATATAATGATAAGAATAAATATAATATTAATGATTCTAGTTATTTATTTGGTGGAGTAATGCTTATTTCTAGTTCTATGATATTAGCAAACTTATATAGAACTATTGGTCTTAGAGTAATTACATATCTTTTTATAATTACTATACTTACAGATGTTTTTGCTCTTTTTACAGGTATGCTTATAGGTAGACATAAATTAATTGAAAATGTTTCTCCTAAAAAAACTTGGGAAGGATTTATTGGTGGTGCTTTAATATCTACATTTAGTGCAACAGTATTTTATATGACTGTAATTAATCAAAATGCTTCATTATTAGTTATAATCTTATTTACTTTGTTTTTGTCTATAGTAGGTCAATTTGGAGATTTGTTTTTCTCTGCAATAAAAAGATATTATAAGGTTAAAGACTTTTCTAATATAATGCCAGGACATGGTGGAATCTTGGATAGACTTGATAGCATTATTTTTGTTATGCTTGCTTATAGCTTATTTATGAATATAATATAGGAGGAATTATGTCGTTATTAATTACAATTATAGCTTTTATTTTTATACTAGGAGTAACAGTAACAATTCATGAATTTGGACATTTCTTATTTGCTAAAAAAGCTGGAATTTATGTTTATGAATTTTCAATAGGCATGGGTCCTAGATTATTCAAGTTTAATAGAAAAAATGATGAAACAGATTATTCTATTAGATTGTTTCCAATAGGTGGATATGTTCAAATGGCTGGGGAAGATATTGAAGTAGATAAAAATATTCCTAAAGATAAATTATTGCAATCAAAAACTTGGCTACAAAGATTTTTAACTATGGTTGCTGGTGTTATGTTTAATTTCTTACTTGCTATTGTAGTTTTATTTATTATTGCTCTTGTAAAAGGTGTAACGCTTGATGCAACAAGAATTGATACATCAAAAATAGAGGAATTAAAGAGTGGAGATAAGATTATTTCTGTAGATGGAAATTTTGTTAATAATTATGATAAATTAGCTCTTGAATTATCAGTTGCTGGTTCAAAAAAATTTGATATAAAAGTTAAGCATAAAGATGGTAGTTATGATACATTTGCTATTAAACCTAAAGCAGTATATGATAAAAAAGATAAGTTAATGGGATATGAGTATGGATTTACCATTACAGGAAAAGATGAAAAAGGATTTATTGCTGCAATAAAATATGCATTTGTAAAATTTGTAAGTATTATAGAGCAAATGTTTTTTACAGTTTGGTATTTAATAACTGGTAAAATAAGTTTAAAATTGTTATCCGGTCCTGTAGGAATATTCTCTATTGTAGGTAGTGCAGCTAAAACAGGATTCTTCTCAGTATTATCTCTTTTAGCTTTGATAAGTGTTAATGTAGGATTTATAAACTTACTTCCAATTCCTGCATTTGATGGTGGTCATATATTATTTTTGATCATTGAAAAAATAAAAGGAAGTAAAGTTAATCCTAAAGTAGAGAATATCATTCATACAGTATTCTTTGTATTACTTATGGCATTAATGGTATATATAACATTTAATGATGTACTAAGATTATTTTAAAAAAAATACTACTTATTTTGTAGTATTTTTTGTGTTTGTCTTCATAAGAATTTTGTGATCTTCTTCGTGAAATTTAAAAGAATTATAACTTTTATTACCTATAAAAATAATCTCTTTTTCATTACTTTTATTGTTTTCAATCAATTGTCTTTGTTCATCAACAATTTGTTTTTTTGAAATTTTAGTATTGAATAGTTCGTTTATATTATCATAATTAACTGTAAAATTATTATTAAAAGTTATTGTATCATTATATAAATGATAATTAAATAATACGTCACTTTTTTTGAAAAATTTAATACAAATTGGGTTAACATCTAAAAATAAATCACAATTTTTTATACTATCGATACAACAATTACTTGATAGTGATTTAATTTCATTAGAGTTTAAAATTTTCATAGTATTTTTCTTAAAACTATCGTTAACTAATATACCCGCATCATCACTATAATTGTATAGTTTTAGTTCTTTTTCAGGTATATCATAATAGTATTGATATACTTTTTCATCTTTTAAATCAATACCACTTAAATAGTTTAGTATATTATTAATACTATTTTTTAATATGTTTTGTTTACGATTCAATTCAAATAAAATAGTATATCTATATAAAATGTCATTTACTTTTACAAGTTTTGGATTATATGTAAGTCTAAATTTTGTATTTGTAATTTTTTTCCTATTGAATGTAATATCTTTATTTAATTGCATCATTGCTTCATTTATTTTTTTATATTCTTCTCTGAGCGCTAATAAATATTGCTTTAATGTATAATATTCCATAAAAACCTCCTTTAAACATTTAAAAATTCTTTTATTTGTAATCTAATTAATAATATTAAATAAAAGACGTAGTACTTATTTTGTTAAATTGTTGAATTAAAAAAAGCTCCATTAAGGAACTTAATATTTAAATGGTGTCCTCTTAGGGATTCGAACCCTAGACCCACTGATTAAGAGTCAGTTGCTCTACCAACTGAGCTAAGAAGACATCAACAATATGAATTATAGCACTAATAGTAAAAAATATCAATATTTTTTGCTAAAAAAAATTAAATGTGTTATAATCACTTTACTAAATGAGGAGGATTTATGGTAAGAGAAAAAGTAAGAGGAAATTTAATAGTAATATCAGGACCTAGTGGTTGTGGTAAAGGTACTATTTGTGGTGAACTTTTAAAAAATAATCCAGATTTATTTTTAAATATATCAATGACAACAAGAGAACCTAGAGAAGGGGAAGTAGATAAAAAAGATTATTATTTTATTAGTAAAGAAGAATTTGAAAAAAGAATTAAAGAGGATAATTTTTTAGAATATGCAACTGTTCATCATGGAAATTATTATGGTACTCCAAAAGATGAAGTAGAAAAGAAGCTTGTTAAGGGAATAGATGTTATTCTTGAGATAGATATTCAAGGAGCATTAAAGGTTAATAATGCAATGCCTGAGGGAATATTTATATTTATTATGCCTCCTAGTATGCGAGAGTTAAAAAGAAGATTAATTAAAAGAAATACTGAAACTAAAGAACAGATTATAGATAGATTTAAAAAAGCATATCAAGAAATAAATGAGGTTAATAAATATAATTATATTGTAATTAATGATGATATAAATCGTGCTGTTGAAAAAATAGAGGCTATTATTAAAGCAGAAAAATGTCGTGTTAATCGTATTGAAGATTTTGATCTTAATACAAAAGAAGAAATGATTCATGAACTGTTAACAGAAGATTTAAAAGATTATAATAAATAAAAAAATTTACTTTTCTTAGTAAATTTTTTCTTTTTCTTCGTTAACAGATTTTTCATATTTTTCTTTAACAGCAAAGATTCTTTTGATTAGTTTATTTTTATATTTATTTATTACATAGTTTTCGCTATAATTATATTTTATTTTTCTTATTAATAAACTATATGTAGCATGATTAAATTTTTCTTCTATTAAATATTTTGCAATTTCATCTCTTATCGCTGGTTTGAATATATTTATAAAATCTATAATATAATCTTCTATATTTGGAAAAAATTTTTGCTGATATTTGTTTCTAATATATTCAATCTTATTTTTAATCATATTTTTATTATCAATGATAATTTGGTCATTACTTCTATTAATTTTATTCATTAATAATGAATAAGTATCAATATTAAAATTATCTTCTTTAAAGAATTTTATAATTTCATCTTGTTTATTTATGGAAAAACTCTTTATTAAATATACAATACATTTATCTAAACCATTGAAGAAATTTTCCTCAAACGTATTGACATAATTAATAATATCATCTTTATGACTTAGTATTACTTCGCTTTTTGTCCTTAATAAAACTTCGTTTATACATTTTACTGCAATAGCACTATAGATATTATTAGAAAAGAATTCTTTTACAATTACTCTATCTTTTTTACTCGCACTTTTAATAATTTGAACTTTATAATCTTCTATATTATTAAAGTATTTGTTTTCAACTTTAATAATTTTATCTTTTATTTTTTCTTTATTATTTAGTATTATTTGATTCTTTGTAGTTGTAATTATTTTATTAATCTCATTAATAGCATCTTCATCATATATTTCATTTTTGAATAAACTTGCAATTGTATTTTTATTTTTTATTTCATCTAGGAATAAATCTGATCTAATAGTAGAGTATGTTACAACATCCATTTTATCTTTATCTATATCATATTTTTCTATCTTTTTTTCTACTTCGGTTGCCGCAACTTTCCAAGAAGTTATATATAGTACTCTATTTAATTTATTATTTAATAAATTATCTTAAATATATTTTAGTGTAATAATAGATTTACCAGTTGATGGTGGTTGATTAATAGATACTCTTTTTTATCTATCTAAAAGTTCATATAAATTATCTAGTGTTCTTTTATTATAATCTCTTAATTCTATTTCCATAATAAACTACTCCTATCTTATTATAAAACTTAGTATAATCATTAATATATTATGCATCATATGTAATGATATAGGAACAAATATATTATCTGATTTAGCAAATGTATAAGCAAATATAAATCCAGGTATACTATATGGTATTATATAAAGTAATTCTTGCATACTAGTTGCACTTGTAAAGTGCATTATTCCAAATACTAAACCTGATACTATTATAAATACTATGTTATTGTTAAATATGGTTTTAAAATTTAATCTAAATATCATCTCTTCAGTTATAGGTGCGATGATACTTGCAGATATAATTGCATATATAGGATATTTCATAAGAAGTGCTTCAACATATTTTTGATTAGTTGTAATAGGTACTTTTATAATAGATGATATTATTATATTTGCAATCATCATAAGTCCTATATTTAAGAAGAAAAACTTAAAATAATTATTAAAATAATGTTTAAAATTTTTCTTAAAATCTTTAAGATCAAATATAAATTTTTTCAAGTATACAAATACTAAAGTCATTAAAATTAATAAGTCATATAATAAGGATACTATCAATTTCAAAAAAATAGGTAGTTTATTAAAACCAAATAAATTTAAAAAATTTGATATATACATATTAACAATTATGTATATAATGAATATTAATATTCCCATAATAATTTTTTTATAATTTTTCATTTTCTCACCAACATAATTATATCAATTAATAATAAAAATGTATATATTTAAAAAAAATTGTTTACAATGATGATCAAATGTATTATAATATAAGGCATTAAAGATGGTAGTGATGAGATGCAGAGATATTTTGGAATAAAAAAAGATAACAATTATTTATATTTATTAGATAGTGATTATCATCATATTAAGAATGTAATGCGAAATAGTGATGGTGATTTAATAGAGGTAGTAGTAGATGGTAAATTATATTTAGGTTGTATAGAGAATGTAAACAAAAATATATCTATTATTTTAAAAAAAGAGATAGATAATGAAGATGAATATATTCCTAAAGTTAATTTGATTATTCCTCTTTTAAAAGAAAATAAAATGGATTTAATCTTGCAAAAATCTACAGAAATGGGAGTTAATAAAATAATTGTTTTTCCTTTTAAACGTTGTGTTGTAAAGGCTGATAAGAAAAAAATTAAATCAAAAATAGAAAGATGGATGCGTATTTTAAAAGAAGCTTCTGAGCAGTCTAAAAGAACAACAATTCCAGAAATATTCTATGAGGATAATATAAATAATTTAAAAAAAGATAAAAGTGTAAACATTGTGTGTAGTACGCAAAAAAATTTGAATAATGTAAAAAGGGTGTTAACGGAAAATAGAAATTGTGATACAATTAATATAGTGATAGGTCCAGAGGGTGGCCTTGATATTAGTGAAGAGAAAAAATTAAATGAAATAGGTTTTGTATCAACAACTTTAGGTAATAGAATAATGCGTGTTGAGTCAGTTCCTTTGTTTGTTTTAAGTATTATTAATTATGAATTTATGGAGTGATATTATGAAATATTTAGATTTCGTTAGCAAT
>CAMKQS010000028.1 GCA_946414975.1 uncultured Caryophanales bacterium
TTATATCCACTAGGACATGTTGCATTTGCACATACTTTATTTGCATGACTCGTTTTTGTTACTTCTTTACGACATACTCCTGCTTCAAATTTATAACCATTAGGGCATGTTGTATTTGAACAAATCTTATTTGCATGAACAGTCTTTTTTACATCTTTACGGCATGAACCTGACCATTCACTATAACCTGATGGACAACCCCAATTTGTACATGTTTTACTTGTATCACTACCGTCATCATAATAAGTACCGTCATCATAACCATCATCATATATTATATAATCATCGCCATAATAATAATCTCCAGAAGATCCACCTGAAATAATTTCTTCTATAGTATCTTCTTCATCTACCGTATCACAATTTGAACATACAGTAAATGTTTGAGTTTTTTCTTTATCTACTTGTTTCTTACAAGAAGAATCACTATAAATTAACACTTCTCCATATCTTTTTCCAGACATATATAAACCTTTAGTCTGAACTTCTCCTGGAATTACTTTTTGACAACTAGATGTATAATTCAACTTTCCATTCAAATATGTCTTCCATAAATAATAATACTGATTATCTGTATTATCTACTGAAATATTAAGCTTATTATAAACCCACGTATTTTTCTTATAAGCTGTAGTTTCATGCTCATCAAACGTTGCAAATACAGGACTACAACCATTACATGGAATTTTCTTTGTTCTAATTTCACTACCTACTTTAGTACTACAAGATGAATCATCATATATTTGGATTCCACCCTGTCTTTCTGCAAACATAGTTAATGTTTTTGCAGCAATAGTTCCAGGTATTACCTCTTGACAATTTGACTTGTAACTTTCTATTCCATAAGCATAAGTTCTCCATATATAATAATATTGTTTTTCATCTAAAACTGTAAATGTTGGTACAACATTTATTACTTCGCCTTTTTTAGCTACATCTTCATAAAATTCAGTTTGCAACTTAACACTTACTGGTGTAGTTTCAACAGTTGAATCGACATTACAATTTGAACAAGTGTATTTTGCACTTTCAATACCCTTTATCTTATTACTACAACTATTATCAGAATAAACATTTAATTTTATTTGCGTTGTACCATCCAAAATAAATGAGCCTTTTTGTTCACCTTGAACTATTTTTGTACAATCGCTTTTACTCTTTAATGTATCATTTGAATAATTCTCCAAAACATAGTAATAAGTATTATCAATATCTTTAACATCAAATTCAAAATTTAATGTATAATTTGTATTCTTTTCAAGTGAAGTATTATTATCTTGTGGTTTAAACTGAACAAGAATTGGTTCTGATTTTGAATTATCTTCTCCCCACTTTGCTATTAAAACATATTCCTCTCCTGCTCTTGTAATACCTTCTTTTATTTCTGCTCCATCATCAAACACGTATTCTCCATATTCACATTTCAATGCAACAAAATAATTCTCCTTTATTTTATCAGCTGTATAGCAAAGTTTTTCTTTTGTTGTCTTATTATATAATTTCCATCCTAAAAATACTTTATTATTATTTGTAAATGTATTTTTTGGTATTTTAACTGTTTCTTTTTCTTTGGAAACCATTTTTTCAATTTTTCCTATTCCGCCATTACCATCAAATTCAATAGTATATTCTTGATTATTTACATTACTATTATTATTCTTTAATACTGCTGGTTTAGTTTCAATTTTTGAACATTCATCACCATCCAATTTATAATCTTTTGGACATACTCTTTCTATACCAATTTGCTCAGAATGTACACCACTAGAACCATTCGAAGTTGAAAAATGATTTGAAAGTATTTTAACATCATAACTATTTAATGTTCCATTTTTATCTATATCCGCAGCTAAAGTTTGAAATTCTGAAAATTGAACATTAGAACTTTTTGCAACAAATTCTTCTAATTTTTTTAAATCTTTAGCAGTTACTTTTCCATCTTCGTCAACATCACCTAATAATGCAGCTTTTTTTATCGTCTTCTTTACACAATTAGTACCATCTAAAGAATAAGACTGATCTTCACAATAATAATCTGTAACTGAATTACCCATTAACTTTGAAAATGATCCAGTTGTTATCAATACAGCAACCAAGGCAACCAAAAATACAGGTGTTCCATAATATATAATTTTCTTTATTTTTCTTTTTTTTACTTCCTCATTAGTTGGTCTACCAATATGATTTTTTTTATTAAACATTTTTACTCCTTCCTAAACATATTTTTCATACAAATTTTTTTCATTCTCAAATAACACACCGCCTCCTACCTTAAAAAAAGGTTATCATAAAAAATATATTTTTTCAAGGTAATTATGAAATTTTTGTGAAATAAAAAAATAGTTTTTTTATTTTAACTATTTTAATAAATTTTTTTAAAAAAGACTTAATTGATTTGACTCTTCCATTCCATCAAATATGCCCATCATTTTCATTTTGTCAATCAAAGTTCCAGATACCTTAGCACGACGTTGAACTTCTTCAATACTTAAAAATTCTCTTTTACTTCTTTCAGCAACTATATTTTTAGCAACCGTATCACCTAATCCATCTATCGATGAAAATGGAGGATAAACCTCTGTTTCGTTTTTTACTTTAAATGTAGTTGCTTCACTTTCATTTAAATCAATTGGTAAAAATTTAATTCCCCTAGCAGTTGCCTCAAGCGCTAATTTTAATGTATCTAAAACAGATAATTCTTTTTTCGATGCTTCATAACCTTTATTTACAATTTCTTCCATTTTTCTTTTAATAGCATCATATCCATTAATCATAACATCTATATCATAATCAGTAATACGAGCAGAAAAATAAGTAGCATAATATAATACCGGCATGTGAACTTTAAACCAAGCAATTCTAAAAGCACTAATAACATATGCAGCGGCATGAGCCTTTGGAAACATATATTTTATTTTTCCACATGATTCAATAAACCATTTTTCAATTCCTGAATCTTCCATTAATTTAACATATTCTAGCCATAATTCTTTATCTTTCGGCTTACTAGCTCTTCCTTTACGAACAAATTCCATAATCTTAAAAGCTTTAATAGGTTCAACCCCATGATACATTAAATACACCATTATATCATCACGACATCCTATAACCTCTTTAAAAGGCACAACTTTGTTTCTAATAAGTTCTTGAGCATTACCAAGCCATACATCAGTTCCATGCGATAATCCTGATATTTTTATAAGCTCTGAAAATGTTGTCGGTTTAGTATCAACAAGCATACCTATTGTAAATGGAGTGCCAAATTCAGGTATTCCAAGCGTTCCTGTTTCATTCATAATCTGTTCTTTTGTAACACCAAGTGGCTTTGGTGATAAAAATATATCCATAGTCTCTTTATCATCAAGAGGAACAGTTGTTACATCCATACCAGATAAATCTTGTAACATACGTAATTGTGTCGGATCAGAATGACCTAAAATATCTAGTTTTAATACATCTTGATCTATAGCATGATAATCAAAATGCGTAGTACGCCAAGCTGAATTTGGATCATCAGCTGGAAACTGAAAAGGAGTAAAATCAAATACATCCATATAACCAGGAATTACAACTATTCCACCTGGATGCTGTCCTGTTGTTCTCTTAACTCCTGTACATCCTATTGCAATTCTTTCAATTTCTGCTGTATTCATAACAATATTTTTATCTTCACAATATCCTTTAACAAAGCCAAAAGCAGTTTTATCAGCAACAGTACCAATAGTACCAGCACGATATACATTATCAACACCAAATAAAACCTTGGTATAATCATGAGCTGATGCTTGATTTAAATCAGAAAAGTTTAAATCTATATCTGGTACCTTGTCTGCATTAAATCCTAAGAATGTAGCAAATGGCATATCTTGACCATCTTTATATAAAGATTCGCCACACTTTGGACATAACTTATCAGGCAAATCAAAACCACTAGAGTATTCCTTACCTAAAGCTTCTCCATTATCATCATTAAATATACTATGTTTACATTTAAGACATCGATAATGAGCAGGAAGTGGATTAACCTCAGTAATACCCATCATAGTAGCTACAAATGAAGAACCAACAGAACCACGCGAACCTACTAAATAACCTTCATCATTAGAGTGTTTTACAAGTTTTTGAGCAATTAGATAAATAACGTCAAATCCTCCACCAATAATACCTCCTAGTGTTTTTTTGACCTTTTTTTCCAATTCATTACCCTCAAGTTGGTCTCTTTTTTCTATATTATGTCGAACTAATTCCTTTACAGCATCAAATCCTTTTAATATTACTTCATGTAATCTTTTAAATGATTCTGCTTCATATAAAGATTGATCAACACTCTCTTCATCAAGTATATCTTTAATACTATTTAAAACTGCATCACCATATAATTCTTTAGCAATTCTCTCTTCTATATTATATGGAAGCGGATTACCATACCAATTACTAGCCTTAGTGTAAACTAAATCAGTAACTGTCTCTACAGATTTATCAATTTTTGGAGAAAAAGGAACTCCACCAGTTTCAATAATAACTTCTATTATTTCAATCATATCTGCAATTTTATTAGTATTAGTAACAACTATTTCAAATGCTTTATCATCACCTAAATATTCAAAATCATCAAGCATTTCACGCGTTGTTCTAAAATATTGTGATGGTATCTTTTTTATATCCCTTTTAGCAAGAGGATGTCTACCACCACCCGGTACTTTTTGATTTACAATTACTTCACGATATATTGTATCATCCTTATTTAACTGGTGGACATCCCCAGTTGCAACTACAATCTTACCAGCATCTTCTGTAACTCTCAATATCTTTTTTACATGTTCAATAAGCTCTATCTTAGAATCAAAATCTCCCATTTGAAGCAAATGATCATAAACATCAAGAGGTTGAATTTCAACGTAGTCATAAAAATTTATTATATTAGTAAGTTCTTCATCACTTTTACTACGTGCCTCTGTAAATACTTCTGATTCATAACAGCCACTACCAATTAATAAACCTTCCCTTAATTCTTCTATTTTACTTCGAAGAATTCTAGGTGTTTTATATAAATATGTTGTATTAGCTAAACTTACAATTTTGAACAAATTCTTTAATCCAACTTTATTCTTTACAAGAATATTTATATGATGTGGACGACCATATTTATGTATCTCATTTTTATCAACTAACTTATCTAAATCACTAATAAGTTCAAAATTACGTGAAATTAATTTTTCAAGCATCTTATGGAATACTAAAGCTGTTCCCTCTGCATCATAATCTCCTCTATGATGTGATTCTTCATCAAATGGTACATTGTATCTTTTTACAAGTGCGGATAAACTATGCCTAGCATATGTATTATCCATTGTTCTAGATAGTTCAAGAGTATCTATAACTGTATTTTTAAATTCTCCTAAATTATATTTATGATATGCCATTTCAATAAATGATGTATCAAATTTGGCATTATGTGCCACCATAGGCAAATCACCTATCCACTCTTTAAAAGACTTTACTGCCTCTTCTTCATTTCTTTTTCCTTGAAGCATCTCATCAGTAATACTAGTTACCTCAGTAATACGTTCTGGAAGAGGTCTACCTGGATTAATTAATTCATCATATTTTTCGATAATAACTCCTTTATTAATCTTAACTGCACCTATTTCAATTATTGAATCCTTACCACCAGCATTAAATCCTGTAGTTTCCAAGTCAAATACAACATACGTGTTTTCCATAAGATTAGTATCAGATGGACGAACAACTATTTTAACAGTATCATCAATCATTGTTATCTCTGTTCCATATATTGCCTTAAAAGGCTCTTCGCCATCACCTAACTTTTTATTAACATCGCATACATAATGATAAACAGCAGGATATGCTTGACATCCATTATGATCAGTTATTGCAATTGCTTTATGTCCCCATTTATGGGCCATTTTGGCAAGTTCTACAGCATCTACAACACCATCCATTTGACTCATCATAGTATGTGCATGAAGTTCAACTCTTTTTATTTCAGCATCATCTATCCTTGATTCTAGTTTTCTATCACTTACATTTATATCATTAATTACCAAAGCATCTTCATTAGAATATTTATCTTCCTTTACATTACCTCTAAATTTATAAAATACACCTTTATTTAGCAATCCTTTCACTCTATTAGTCTCATCATCACCGTGCAAGAAAATTTTAGCATACATACTATCTGTATAATCAGTTATCTTAAGCGTAATAATTCTAAGATCAGTACGCGTTTCTCTTACATCAATTCCAAATATACTAGCTTCTACTGTAACATTATTCTGTACCCCAGTAATTGTATCAATTCTAATACTATTAGTATCAATCACTCTACCTAATATTGCACGTTCATCATCAACAGTTTCAATAGGCTTAGGTGTATATTTCTTCTTATATGGATTTTCAATTTCAACAACTTCATCTTTTTTCTCAAATCTCTCTTTACTTACTTGACTATTACTTGCAATAGTATTTTCAATTTCCTTTACAACTTCATCCTTAGAATCCTCATCAATAATAGAGGTAATATCTATATTAAATCCTGCATTATTAAATGACTTAATTAATTTTGATTTAATGGATAAAAATTTATCATTCTCTGCTTTAGATGCCACATAAATAGTTACCATATTATCATTTATCTCTATCTTATCAGATAAAAACATAGATAACATTGGACATTTCTTACTAAATCTTTCTATAAAATATTTAAAGTAATCTACTACTAAATCATTATTCTTTACAATTACATTTACATTAAGCGAAATATGTAAGTCTTTGTAATAATTTACCAAGCAACTATATAACTCATCATAAATATTAACAGGTAATATATTATTAATTTCTATATAAAATGTATATTCAGTATGATCCATATTACCAATAATCTTTATAAGTCTACCTTCATCAAAATATTCATAATAACTATTTAATTTTAGATTATCAATTAATAACTTAAGCTTACTATCCATTAAAACCACCTTATTTTATTTTACCATGAAAAAAAGTAATTTCATTACTTTTTTCTACATTTTTTACTATTTTATTACTGCTTAGTTTAAAACTGATTTATTTAGGGTTATTACTTGTTGGACACCTAAACCATTACTGTCATCATTTCTTCTATAGACAGAACAATAACAAGAACTCCCATACATATTTCTATTCCATTCATCTTAAGTGGATTAAAGCCATTTTAAGATTTTTATATTTTTATCCTTATAACTCTACGTTAAATACTATTTAAATTAGATACATTTAATATTTTTTAATTCATCGTTTTAATAATCATCTATTGATCGTCCAATTATTATATTTTGCTACTTTTGTATATATGCAATAATTGCTTTCATCTTATTATCAACATTGATATCAAATATAATTGTAAAAATTCATCATCACTAATTTCAAATATATTTTTATTTAGCACAGCGCCACGACCAATAGATGAATTTAATTTTCTTAATTTTAAGAACTACTATTAAAGAGTATTATTGTATTTTAAATCATTATTCGTTCTTGTGATAACGTATCTCCTAGCATCATGTTTGATATTTTTTGAAACAAGCTATCACCTATAATCTCATTAGATAAAATATCTTTTAAATTTGCACGTACAAAAAATTCACCATCTATCTCTTGAGTAGTACATTCTACTCCAATATTATTATAATGATTTATAATTTGCATAGCTTGTTCTTTATTCACATCACGATAAGAAATATACATCTTATTATCAAAACAATTAATATGTAATTTTCCTAATCCATTATTTGATTTATTATATTCGCTAAACAATTTATTAATAATTGTTTCAAAACAATACTTTTTATAAGAATATTCCATTTTAAACATATCAGCTACACTCATTGTAAACAATTCCTTTTTAAACTCTACCAAATCATTTGCATAATCTATCATATCTTCATTATCACTATAATTATTAATAATTAGCCAATTTTTTTCTTGCCTTACTTCATCTTTATCAAGTTTCCTACCAGCAATATGTTGTTTAACAGCAATAATCGCATCAATAGTCTTAGAAACATCAATCTCCTTAGGATTCTGTTTCTTATATTTTTGCTTAAACCTTCTTAATACTTCTCTTACTTTATCTTTTTCACTTTTCCAGTCTTTTGAAGAAATAGTTCCTAATTCAGGATACAATAAAAGCACATAATTATATAATTCAAGCAATTCAAAATATTCAATTTTATCAATATATTCATCATCATTTTGAAGTAGTCTATCAAATGGTGTAGTTCTTTTTTCTTTTTCAATATTTAAATTTATAAGTTCATAATCTTGATTAATTGGATCAATAATTTCATTATCATTTGTTGGATCACTTTTAAAAATACCATTTATGCCATATTTATTATCGTCAATCCTTACATAATTAAGAGCATGTTGACCTTCATGCCATCCATATTTAACAGAATCAATTCCTACTCGTTTAAGTAATACGTGCAATAACTCTGCATATCCAACGCACACCATGTATTCATTCTGCAAAATTAAATAAATGGATCTACTTTGATCGCCTGACTTATCATGTTCTTTATACTTTTTAAAACTTTTTACAATATTATATATAGCAATATATCTCTCATATGGACTTAAATTACTGCTTTTTATATCTTCAACAAACAAATCTAATGTTTTGTTAATTAGTAGCATTTCTTTTCCACTCATCGATGTCAGTTTACAACCAGACTCAAATTCTACATATTCTAAATCACTAATTTGTTGTAATAATTCTGTTTGTATTTCCTCTAATGGCATTCTAAAAACAAGTTTTATATCTTTTTTTTGCTTTTTTATGATACTAATTAAAGCATTAATTTTTTCAACATCAATTTGATCAATATCCTCTTTAAAATGCCCAGTTCCGTTTTCAACTGTTATATAAATTCTCTTAACGCTATTTTCAAATTGAGAAATTATATAGTCATAATAGTTAAAATTACTAAACTCATTTATATTTAGAAATATATTGCTATCATCATTTTTGCCATAAGCATCTACAACTTTTTCATTAATTTTCTCCCTAAGTTTTTTTGCACCAGCACTATCTTCGTTCATTAATACACCAATATCTACAAGTTCCATAATTTTATCTATCGGATCATTAATAAAACAATTTAAATCTATATCTTTAATTGTAATGCTTCCCTTTTTTAATGATAATATCACTAAATCTATATCTCTTTTTAACCAATCGGGTGAATCTTTAGTTAATAAAAAATTGCCATCAATACATATACCAACTAAAAAAGTAACACTTTCAGAAACATCAATTTCATTTTCAACTATATATTTTATTAACTTATCAACCAAATTATTACATATTAAATAATCTTTCATTATAAAATAGTTACTATAATGATAATCAGATAGTAATGTATATACTAATTTAAAATTATCATCATTAATCTCAGTAATTATAATAGAATTATTTTTTAAAGCATTAATAAATATTGTATTTATTTCTTCAGTTCGTGCAAAATCAAAATTATTATATAAAAACATTAATTGCTCAAGATTATTACACGCATTACTTAATACTTTATTACAAGTTTCAACTGATACTTTATTAGATTTTAATAACTCTACTAACAATCTAAATCTATCATCTGAATTAGCGTTATCACTAATTAACCCAACTATTTCATCAACATCATAATTACCTTCATTATTCTTTAAAAACAAATTAATATTATCAATATTTTTGTCTAAGTACATTTTACCAATTATTATATTATTCTTAATAATACTATCTGGTAAATCTTGATAGTCAAATTTATCAACAATAATTTTATATAATTCTTTTATGTCAAAATTAGAAAGATCACTTCTATTAATAAATACTTTAACATAATCTATATCGCCAGTCATATCTATAAGTTTTAAAAATTTATCCTTTTGAATTAAATCTACTTTATTTAAAATAATATTTTTAACTCTACTATCCTTCAGATATTGATTATCATTATCAATCAACCTTTTCAAATAAAAACCATTTCTTTCTAAATTATAAATAATATATTCAATATATTGTTCATATCTATTATCTACCGCATTATTATAATTAAACCCCTTTTTTAATGCATATTCAATTATCTCCCCTGATAAATCATTTAAGGGTATTTTATTAAGATTATTAGCATTAATATTTATCATAATTTTATACTTTAACTTCATAAACTTGCACCCTTTCAATGTTTTATATTACTAGCTTTCAATAAAAATTTAACACGTTTTTATTGTTATTTAAAGTTTTTTTAATTACAAAGTAATTGTCGATTTAAGTAAAAAGGCTATACTGGTCTCGTAATAATATGTATTATGAAAAGATAATCCATGAATAAAATATAGTTATTCAAAAATCAGTGGACAAAACATACTATAGAATAAATAGTACAGTCATAATTAAAGCATATATATGATGGTTGTAGTAATTTAATAATTAACAAAGATATTATACAAATTAAATTATTAATGAATTTATTTAAAAAAATAGGCAACGAAATAAGCATTAAAGTCAAAAAAGATAATATAAATTTTAATGAGTATAAATTGTATGTTTCAAAATAGTAAATAAATTTATTACAAATAAAAAGACAAGCATTATATCTAAATTTTTCTAATTTAATGTTTATTTATTAATAACACATTCTTGTTTATTATTATTTATATTACAAACTACTTTAGATGTTTCATTATAATCATTACTTTCAAGTAAGTCTTCTTCTACAAGTTTATCAATAGTTACTTCTAAAGTAGAACCATCTAGAAAACTATATTCAGAATTATGAAGATTAAAATATGTTTTAGCTGCTATTATTATATTTTCTGTATTAGCTTCTTTTTCATTAGCCTCACTTTTCTTTAATATGTGTTGTAAAGTAGGATAAGAAACTAAAAATATTACTGCTAGTGTTAATACTACTGCTGTTATTTCTATTAATGTAAATCCTTTTTTATTCATATAATCACCTTTACTTTATATAAATTATATAATAAAATATATATAATTGCAATGAAAAAAGCTTATAAAAATAAGCTATATATTATATATTAAAATTCCAACTACAACACACAAAATAATTGAAAGTAAATTTAATATTAATCCTGCAATTTTACATCCATCTTTAGTACTACTACCAATTCCAAGGAAAAATCCAATTATAGATAATATTGAAGGTACTGGTAAGAACATAATATAAGCACCCATCTTCATTGCTGAAATATTAGTAGTATATCTAGAATAAATATTGTTAATACTTTGAGAGTAATAACTAGACAATCCTAATGCACAAACTACTGATATAAGTGCAAAAACAATTGCAAGTATTCCAAGAACTAGACTTGCTTTAGATGCACCAGATGTTTTCTTCTTTGGATAATCATTTGCAGTATTATTTAAATCATTATTTGTTGATGTTTGTACTACATTTGTACTTATAGAATTACCACATTTTGGACAATATAAAGTTCCCTCAGATAATTCTATACCACATTTTGGACAATATTTCATATACAACCTCCTACTATATAAAGTATACAAAATTTTTTTTATTTTGACAATATATATAAATTAAATAATAAAAAAGCTAAGCTATAAGCTTAAGCTCTTGATGCATATTTACCATCTTGAGTGTATACAACAATCTTTTCACCTTGTTCAATAAATAATGGTACTTTTACAGAAAGTCCTGTTTCAAGTTTCGCATCTTTAGTTGCATTAGTTGCAGTATTTCCTTTTACTGCAGGTTCTGTTTCTACTACTTCAAGTTCAACTTTTTCAGGCATAATAATTCCTATTAATTCACCTTCATAAAATGAAAGTAACACATCTAATCCTTCTTTTAAATATAATACATTATCACCTAGTTGATCTTTTGTTAAATCCATTTGTTCGTATGTTTCCATATTCATGAAATTGTAAGAATCTCCATTTGCATATAAATATTGCATTCCTACTTTTTCAATCATAGCTTTTTCTAATTTTACTCCTGAATTAAATCTTTTTTCAATAATTGATCCAGTTCTTAAATTCTTTAGTTTTGCTTGAACAAAGGCTGCACCTTTTCCAGGTTTAACGTGTGAAAAATCTAACACAGTATATATATTACCTTCAAAAAGGATAGTCATTCCATTTTTTATATCATTTACATTTATCATAAAACGACTCCTTTACTATTTTTCTTCTTTATGAGTAGTTACTTTTCTACATTTACTACAAAATTTATTTAATTCTAATTTTTCTGTTGTATTTCTTTTATTCTTTGATGTACGATAATTTTGTTCTTTACATTCTGTACATTTTAAAGTAACATTTCCTCTAGCTTCACCTTTTTTTGCCATAAAAATTGCCTCCTTCTTTTAAACGCCTCTATATTTTATCATATTATTGATAAAATTCAAAGTATTTTTCAGTAATTTTTTTAGTTATTCGCATATTAACCTTAGACATTCCGTTATAATCTGTATTTGGTCCACCAACATCTGGTGATATTACTGTAAATGTAATTTTTGGAGAGTCGTATGGTGCATAACCTGCAAAAGATGCTGATATTGTTTCTGTATCTATTTTTCCATCTGAATCAGAATCAATAAAACTTTCTGCTGTTCCTGTTTTTCCTGCAACATTACGTGAATATTCAACGTACCCACTACCTGTTCCACCTGGAGCAACTACTTGTTTAAATCCTTCGTGAACTCTATCTAAATACTCCTGTTTAGTATCAACTGTATTTAACTCTTTAACTTCAAAATCTTTTATTTTTGTTGATAAAGCATCTTTTGTTTTTCCGGCATATATTTCTTTTAATAAATGTGGTTGCATTCTTTTTCCATTTGTTGCAATCGTTGAAATATATTGTGATATTTCAATTGGTGTATATGTATCATATTGTCCTATTGAAAAATCAAGTAAATATCCTGATAGTGTATTTTCTCCCTTATAACCCAATGCTTCATTAGGAAGATCTATTTCTGTTTTTACTCCTAATCCAAATTGTTTAAATGTATTTCTATATGTTTCAAATGCTGCCTGATCTAATTTTAATGGTCCATCATAAACATAATTACCTTTTCCAACTTTGATAGCTGTTTGGAATTGATATGTATTTGATGAATACTTTAGTGCTTGAATATCATCTATATTTCCATATTCATGAAATGAACATTTTAATGGAGTTGCAGCAATTTTAATGCAAGCATCATTTCTAATCTCACCAATTTTAAGTGCTCCTGTATTATATCCAACAATATGAGATGCACCTTTTACTACTGATCCTGGTGTTACTGATGATGTAATAACTCCTGGAGTATAATCTACTACTTTATAACCTCCAGCATCATCACTTACAATTTTTTTACCAGCCATAACAAGTATTTCTCCATTATTTGGATCAGTAATTATTACAAATGATTTATTAAAATACTCAGTATTTGGTTCAGTCTTTGCTATTAATAATTCTTCAGAAATAATATCCTCAACTTGTTTTTGTAAATCTATATCTATAGTTAGTATTATATCATTTCCTCTTGCGCCACTTTTTATTTCTTTAGAAGAACCATTATTCATAATTTCATATGTTGATTTTTCTCCCTTTAGGTATTCCTCATATTGATATTCTAAATAACTAGTTCCTACTCTATCAGTTCTAGCATATCCCTTATCTAAATAGAATTGTTTTAACTCTGATGGAATACCATTTTCTGAAGTTGAAACATTTCCTAAAATTGTTCTTAAAGTATCACCATAAGGATAACTTCTTTGCCAATCTAGTTTTATATTAAATCCAGGTACTACATCAATATTTTCTGCAACTTTGGCATATTCTTCATCGGTAACACCTTCATTTTTTATTTTTTTCTCTACATATGAATAACCTTTATTCATTAAATAATATATATATGCAGCTTCTCTATCTCTTTCATTTAATGCATTTAATTCATCATCAGTTACTCTTTTCTTTTCTAATTCATATATATCATCGCTAGTAATTTTTCTCTCTTTAACTTTATTCCATTCTTTATCTTTTATTTTTGAACGTGCTTTCTTACGATTGCTTTTTACCCAAAATGTTCTAATGGCATCATCATTTAATTTTGAATAATCAACTTCTATCATATCTGCCATTTTATACGAAAGCGCTAATTCTTCTTTTGTCGTTACTCCTGGTAATTTTTTATAATAAATTGTTTTTACTGATTCATTATCAACAATTATTTTACCATTTCTATCATATATTCTTCCCCTTGGTGTACTTTCACCATCAACAATTTTTTTGGTTAATCTTTTTAGTTCTACCTCATAATCATCATATTTAACTACTTGCATATACACAAGTTTGGCTATAAGAGCTATCATTAGAATTGATATTAATACAATTAAAAATTTATATCTTCTTTCAATTACAGATCCGATTTTTTCCTTTCTTCTTTCTACAGTTTTATTTATTGGTTTATTTTTTTTCTTAATTGTTTTTTTCTTTTTCTCGTGTCTTTTTTTATTTATTTTCTTCATATATTTTATTGGCATAATCGAAATTTATAATTGAAAAGAAATTATTAATATATTTAGCTCTATCATTATAATAAGTTAAATAATATGCATGCTCCCATAAATCTAGTGCGATTAAAGGTATCATATCATAACTATATGGATTATCTTGATTAGGTAAATTTATAATATCAAATTTATTATCTTTTAAAACTAAAAATGTATAACCAGATCCTACTAGTTTACTTGCAGTATCAATAAATAATTTCTTAAAATCATCATATGTTCCATACTGTTTAATAATATCATCTACTAATTTATTGTTAGTATATGGTTTATTATTCATACTTCTAAAATATAACTCGTGATTATAAACTCCACCAGCATTAACTAATATTTGACTTCTTTTATCTTTATTGAATGAATCAATATTTTTTATTACATCTATAACACTACCACTATAATCTTTAACAAGATTATTTAAATTATCAACATATTTTTGATAGTGTTTATTATAGTGTAAATCTAAATTTTTATCATCAATTACTGGTTCTAAAGTATTATAATCTAATTTTATTTTTTTAAACATTTTATCACCTACTATTATTGTATTCATCATATATATATTTAATCATATAATATAATGGTGAATATATGAAAGAACAATTAATTAAAAGCTATATAAATAAGCTAAATATTTCTGATATCAAAGGTTTTGCTTTAAATAATAATATCATTTTATCTGATAATGAAGCAGATATAATTTATAATATTATTAAAAACAATTATAAAGATATTTTAAATGGTAATTATAATAATTCTTTTATAGTATTAAAAAATAATTTAAGTCATACAACATATGAACAAGTTAAAAATCTATTTTTTATATATAAAGAAAAGTATAATCACTTATTATAATAATTCTCTATATCATTTATAAGATTAGAATTAAATTCTTTATTTCGAATCATTTCTATTTCAAATAAATAAGGTGGATACTTAGTATCTGTGCCAACATAAGGTGTTTCTAAAATTTTAGGAACATTTTTTAATTTATCGTGATATATAACATTAATTAAATTATCAAATCCAATATATCCATAACCAATATTCTCGTGTCTATCTTTATGCGTATTAATTTCATTTTTACTATCGTTAATATGTACAACAGATAATTTATCTAATCCTATTATAGCATCAAAATCTTCTAAAACTTTATCGAAATTTGCAAGATCATATCCAGCATCATTTATATGACACGTATCTAGACATACTTTTATATGTTTATTATCAACACCATCAATAATTCTTTTTAACTCCTCAAAAGATCTACCTATCTCACTACCTTTACCAGCCATAGTTTCTAAACAAATATCAACATCTTTATCATCTAGAATAGCTTCTTTTAGTACATCAATTATATTTTCTATTCCTTTATCAACACCAAGTCCTACATGACTTCCTGGATGTAGAACTAATTTATTAATTCCAAGAAAATGTGCTCGAGATATTTCTTGTTTTAAAAAATTAATATTGAAATCTCTATTTTTATCATTTGCAGGATTAATAATATATGGAGCATGTATTATAACATTATTTATATCTATATTATTTTCTTCCATCATTTGTTTTGCTTCTAAAGTAAGACTTTCATCTAATTCTACTCTTTTTGTATTTTGAGGTGCCCCTGTATAAAACATAAATGTATTTGCTTTATAACTAAGTGCTTCTTTTACACTTTTTACCATTTGTTCATCTTTATTAAATGAAACATGACTTCCTATTATTAACTCCATAAAATCACCTAATTAATTATAACAAAAAAACATACTTTTTTAAATATGTTTTTATTAATATTAAAGTGTATTTTATAATATATTAATGTTTTTTAGCATATTGTGCAATAGCACCGTCTCTTTTTCCATCAAAATAGCAAGTGAATAACAAAGATATAATAAGAGCAAAACTATTAAAAACAAAGCATCCCCATTGAATTGCTGTAAAATTATTTATATCTCCTCCAAATAAAATATCAATTATTAATAGTGATATAAACATTATTACTGAAATTATTCCTGAACATAATAAATATAAATTATACTTTTTACCAAGTTCAGTTTTTTTAAATTTTTCTCTTACTTCTTTTTTAATAAATTCGTACATATAATCCTCCTATTCTGGATAAATTATAGCAAAAATTTTTTAAATAATCAACTTATTTTTGAAATACTATTATGGCCTATGATTAATTTATGATAATGTCTTAAGTAATAACTTTGGAAAATGTCTCAAAGT
>CAMKQS010000029.1 GCA_946414975.1 uncultured Caryophanales bacterium
TCTTATTTTATATTTATATATGTATAAATGTACTAGCCACATTCCCGTATGGCTAATATAATTATAACACCAATTACTTCTAATTCAATAAGTAATCGTTCGACAATATTCGACAAATGATTTTTGATTAACTAAGCTCTAATCTAGATTTAAGGACATCATTAATATTTTCAATCATGTTCTTCTTAATATTTTCAAATTTCATGTACTTTTGAGCAATAGACTTTTGCATTTCTAAATCTGGCATTTCACTTTCATCAATAGGAATGGGAATTAATAAATCCTGTATATTTTTTTTACTTATCTTTGTGAATTCATTCTCTCCGTTAGGTCCTTTCCTTCCTTTAATATTTTTTCTAAATATTGGTTGCATAACAAACCTCAAATAATCTTTATCAAATAAATCCTCATACTCAGCCTTTAATATTAGTGGTCTTACTTTTTCAGACAAGCTAAATCTACCTTTTCTATAAAATATATAGCCAGCACTTCCATCAATATTATAAGTTAGGCAATCTTCAAAATATTTTACCTTTTGATTTGTACCAATAATAGCATTATCTTTAACAAAACCATATCCAACTTCATTTTCTAACTTTGTAGCTCCATATACAGGAATATCTCCACAGTTATCTCTAATAAATGTTTTTGTAAACTTAGATGAATTTGTCTGAATAGATAAATCAAAAATATCTGATACCTTATATTCATTATAATTATAATCATTTTTACTAATTTCTAATGAAATATTTTTAATATTCATTTCATCATCGGATAACGTTTTTTTTATTTCCTCAATTTTTTGAAATTTAGTTACTAATTTTTTTTGTGTATTAGCATCATATTCATCGTCATAAAACGGTAATGATAAAACAAAATTATCTATATCTCTTTTTAATAGACTTTTTTGCTTTCCCTCGCCTTTAGCATACTTTGATAGATTATTAGAAAGTATATATCTTATATAATCTAAATTTAAATTTTTAGCATCTTCACTTATAGGCACTAAAACTCCATTGTTTTGTGCTAAAGAAAACTTTCCTTTAATTATGGAAATATTTCCAACATCACCAACAGTTATGATTCTAATATATTCGCCATCAAAACAATATTTGTTCGAATATCCAATTATGCCTTCATTTTCGGTTTGCCCAGAATAAACTGGATAAATCCCTTTATCAGAATTAATGGTTTTCTTATTAAACTCATTTGTGCCTTTCACAAATCTAAATAAATCACTTATTTTTTTATTTATGTATTCTATATTATTTGACATCTTTTATCGCCTCTTTATAAGCTATTAAATCATTTATAACTTTATCAATAAAATCTGAGAATTCCTCTGATGTCATTATTTTTTCTTCATCTTTTATGCCTAGTTCAACCTTTTCTTCATCAGACCATAAATTATCAACTACCCAACTTTTCGAAACATTTTCATCTAACCATTTAAAATCAATAACTTTTAATCTCGGATTATTTAATTTTTTAGATTTTACTCTATCATAGAATAATTTTTTATTTCCCTTAAAACTATGATATTCATAAGCAGCATCGGCTAAATCGTTTTCTGGTATATCAAATCTATTTATGTCTAATGTTTCACCTGTAGATGAGCACAAATATGTAAATACTGGATCTGTTTGAACATTTTTATGATTTTTTGATTTTTTTGTTAGTGATAATATATAAGTTTTTTTATTTGTTGAAAAAAAAGTATTAAGTGGCAATGAAATTATTGCATTTATTATACATTCATCCATCATAAATTGTCTAAGTAAGATATCTTGAATTCTATACATAAAGCCTTCAGGAACTATAATAAATGCTTGTCCATTATCTGCTAAACTTCTAATTATCCATTCAATAAACAATCCTTCTAATCCAGTTCCATTCTTATTGTAATATTTTTTTAAAGAGGCGTTTCCATCTATTTCTTTTTTATATACATCTGTTGTTCCAACATAAGGTGGATTTGATAATATTAAATCATATTTTTGTTTTTCTGATGGTACATAATCCAATGTTCCTAATACGGATGTACGTAAGTGAAATGTTTTATTGAATAAGTTTGAAAATTCAGTAGTCATATGCTGATTATTTTTTATTAAATCAGAAAAATATATCATCATATTAGCTTTTGCTAATATGATAGTTCTCTCACTATCTTTTGTAAAGCCCTTATCATATCCCTCTAAAATTACTTTAGGATACAATGTATTATCCTTTATTTCATATAAGTCATCAATATTTCTTGAAACAGCTTCAAGCAAAAATTTTCCTACTCCACAAGCTGGATCACATATTCTCATTCCCGGTTTTATCTCAGCCATATTAACAATTTGCTGAACTACTTTAAGAGGTGTAAAATATTGTCCCATTCCTCCCTTTTGACTATCTTTTTTAAAAAATACCTCGAATATTTTTGATTTAAAGTCTTTATCAATATTTCTTAATTCTTCACCATCAAACATTTCCAAGATACTTCTAAATGTTTTCCCGTACCCAGCTATACTTTCCCCAGTACGTTCACTCACAAATATACTTCCATTTATAATTGTTGTTCCGTCCTTATCTTTTGGAAATAGTCTTTTAATTTCAGGTCTAACCACTTTTGCATAGTATGTTAAAACGTCATCTTCTTTTGCATTTTTGTACATATTTATAACATATTCAAACGAATACATATTTGATAATAGATTTAAATCACTTAAATATTTAAATATAAATATTTCCACAAATGTATACAAACAATTTTCAGGTGTTGCCGCTGTTGCTTTATATATTTTTTGCCATATCGAATATGCTAATGGTGTTGGATCAATTTCATGTTCTTCAGTAATTTTCGAACAACTATTAGTAATTGTTAAATCAAGTGTCTCAATTAATTTTTCCATTTTGGGAGTGTTTGATGTTGTAACTCCAAAAACTTCTGATAATGGTGTGCCATCATAATTTAATATTTGTTCTCCATTATATGCATTATACCATCTACTTGTAATACTATCTGTACTTATAACAAACTTGGCTTTTAAATCTCTTGCTACTTCTAAAGCTTGATTAGTTGCTGAATCCTTTTGTTTTTCAGTTTTATATTTTGATAGGTTTTTGTTTTCAATTACAGCAATTACTCTCTTAGTTTTATCAACAATAAGTCCATCTGGCTTCCTATTTTCATCTAAATAATCACGGTTTTCAATCAATCCACAATCACGTAAACTTCCAATAAAAGTATTACCAATATTATAATAAATATATTTACCAATCATATCTGGATTATTCAATATACCTCGTTGTAATATTTCTTCAGAAATTTCATATTTACTTCTACTCATTATTTACCTCCAACACTTTTTTTATACTATCAATTTTTTTTAATAATTCATTAGACTTATTTGTTAAAGCATATTTCCCATTCTTATTATGATATTTTTCTACATATTTATTAACAATTAAAATATTTAATTGCTTATTTAGTTTATACTTTGATATATGCAGAATATCTGCAAGTTCTTGTTGTGAAAGGCTTAAATATCTTTCTTTTTTTACACAAATTTCATTTTCTTTTATTATTTTTAATATTAAATAGTTATTATTTAAAAACAAATCCATTAATATTCACCATTTTTATTATATCATAATGTAAAATAAACTTCAATAAATACACTAATATTTTTAATTTTTATACACCAAAATGGTGTTCAATAATATTATTAATCTTTTAGGGTTTTGGGAGTAATCCCACAAAAGAATTTCGTGCGAGAGTACAAATTCAGTGCTGGCTAGACAATAATATTAATTATAAATTAATTTATTGCACTTAAAAACTCTATCGTTTAATCTGATAGAGTTTTCATTTTTAATAAAATTTCTTTAATATCATTGGATTATCTTTTACTATCCTTAAATTATATTTTATTTTTAATATCTTTTTTATAGATGGTATTAATTTATCTATATCACATCTTACGTTAAAAATATCTATTGCTGAATTAATATGATTATATAGTGGTGCTTTAGAAAGTACTTTCTTATAAAAATTATCTGCTATATAAAAAGCTACAACATCTGGTATTGCAAATTCTTTTAGATAGTTATCATAATTAATACATACTGGTAAGTATATTCTTTCAAATTCTTCAAGAGTTTTTCACACATAGATATACTCCTTTAGAATTATTTCTTCCGCTATATTTTTAATATTATTCATTTTACTTACCCAAAGCATTTGATTATCTTGTTTTATTTTTCCATTTATATTTTCTTTTTCAGCAAGTTTTTTAATTATCTTTTGCACCTTCTCCATAACAGTAGTGTCTATATCATGAAGATATTCATTTAAATTATCATTAACAAGTAAATCAAAATATAATCCAAGTTTATATTTTTTTATATACTCTAATCTTAATAATCCATATTTTCCTATATTATATTGAACTTTTTCTTTTAGTATTAAATCAGGTAATAAATAATCACCTTGTTTAGTGTAACTAATATTCATAACATTTCCTCTTTTCTTATCATATTTAGGCTTTAATTGTTATACTTAATATTTGTTACACAATGACTGTCGCCACCTCACGATAGAAGATATTATAAATAAATTATATTATAAAATATATTACTATTTATATATTTATTAAAAAAATAAGTAATCTCACATTACTTATCTTTCTTCTTTGTATTCAATTTTAATTCCATATAATGAGCATTTGTTAAGTCTACTCCTACTACTTGATTAGCCATATCTACTGGTTCATCAGGCGATAGAGTTTGTGTAACGTGAGCAGCTATTCTAACAAGTTTAACTTTATTTTTATCCTTTACTATTACATCATAATTGTTTAAATATATTTTCTTTTTCGTTTTATTAACCATAGTATAACTAATCAATGAATTTTTACCATCATAAGTACATTTTATATTTTTAAAAATAATCCCCTTTACCTTTTGCTTTTGTACAAAACTTTTATTATTATTGTGTTTAAGACCATCATCTATTGTATTATTTTTTTTCAATATAAATACTAACACAACTCCAATTATTAAGACTATACTTAATAATATAATTATGCTTTTTAATTTAATTTTTCTTTGCTTCTTTTCCACTCTAATCACCTAGCAGAATAATATCATATTTTACTAAACTTATCAAGATTTCAAAATAAATAGTGCTGGTAAATATAATTACCAACACTACTAATTTTTTTAATTATAGTCAATCATCTTAGCTCTAAATTGATTTATTAGTGCAGTTATATCACTACATTCACTTGTAGAATTACCTTCTAATAAGAACCAATCCATTACATTTTCTTCTCCAGTAATCTCATCATTTCCTAAAGTTGCATGACGAATTGCTTTTTTTAAATATATGAATTTATACATATCATTAGTAGAATCTTTCATATAATAATACCTTGTTCTTTCTCTTAATCCGAAGAAAGTTGTTAATTCATAATCTTGATATCTATATTCCGTTGGTACTCCTAAAACACCTTCTAATAAATAAGCAAGAGTACCTGTTCTATCTGCTCCTATACGACAATGGAAATAAATAGAATAATCATCATTACCAGCTACAACTTTTTTCATTACATCTATTGCAGCATCTCTAGACAACTGATAATAACTTTTACCATTGAAACGTGTTTCTGTTGCAGGAGATCCAAATTCAGTATGATCAATCTTATAATGAACTATTTCGTTTTGATTATAATTTGCCAATTTATCTTCTTCTGATATAACAATATCTGAACCTGGAGTTCGAAGGTCATATTCATTATAAATACCTAACTTTTCAAATTGTGCTCTTGTTGTACCATCATTATTTAATCCCCAAATCTTTTCACCACGATATAGCTTTTGATATTTAAGTTTTCCATCAATAACACCATCACCATTTGTATCAACAGGAAGGCCACCTAAATCTCTTACATTACGCGTCTGTCTATTAACACCCGGAATAGTAATAAGTCGCCTTTCACCAGTAGGTCTTACAAAACCTTTTTTAGTATTATCACTAGCTGATTCCCAATAATATGTTTTACCAGGAATAAAATTATATAATTTTCCATTATCATTAAATACATAGTTTACTGTATTATTTGATCTTACTCCTGTTAACTCGTTATATTCATATACATTAATATTACCTGTAATACCTGTATTATACTTATTTGGCTGATCACAATAGACACTACCATATTGTGTTGTAACATTATCATTTTTATAATATGCACAATCATAATTATTAAGATTTGCTGTCATAGCATCATTAAAACTACTATAATTTGTATCATCCTGTCCAGTATTCCATGAATTAACATTGTTAAAATATGTTCTCATTGCTTCTGGAATTGTATCAAATTCAACAATATTTATTGCTCCCTCAATTGAGTCAAATGGAACTTCGATTACTGGTCTTACTCCTGAATTACCAGAAGCATGGCCAAGACTTTTAGCAGTAACAGCACCATTAATTCTTTCAGCACCATCATTTGAATTAACTGTTTCTAACCAATAATTTGATCTACACTCGCTTCCATATGAAATTGTATTTTCAAGTAAGAATGTGTAATCTTCTAACTCATTTGCAATTTCATTTAAATTAGAATTAGTTGCTGCTTTAATCTCATCAAGAGTTGCAAATCTTGCAGCTTTTCCACTATATACATAATTACTTAAAACAGTATTTCCAGACTCATCTGTGATAGTTCTTGGCTCTGTATATAAGCTTACATTTGGCCACTGAGCTATCGTAGGAAGCTCAGAAATAGCTGTATTTGGACCTTCTGTAAATGTAGGAGCATAACTAACAGCAGTTGCACTACAAACTGGAGATACATTATTATTAACTTGTGATGTATTATTATAGAATATTAATACTGCTTTGCCATCACTTGTTTTATTTAAATAATAAAATCTTTCATTTGTTGCATCATAAGTACCGTCACCATTAACATCACAATCAAAGGCGTCTCCAGCACTTAATGATGGACTAGTTGGAATTTGTCCAAATTCTGTTGATCCAGATGAATGTAGAACAGTCGCTGGTCTACATACTGTTTTTGTGTTTGTATAATGTGCATAATAAGTTACATCATCATCAATTTCTGTTGTTGAAAGTACTCTTTCTCCACCAAATCCTGCAGTAAACCAACCTAAGAATTCTGAATTAGCTTTAGTTGCAGTAGGCAGGTTTCCAATAGGACCTATTTCAGTTAATGTTTTTGAATTATACTCAACTGTATCCCCACCATTTTTATTAAAGTTTACAGTAATATTAACTGAAATATCTTCTAGATAAGCTACATCATATTGAATATTATCTATTGTTTCATTAGTATGAACAATTGTTGCATTATTAACAATTACGCCTGATTCATCATTAATTGCTTTATTATTAGTATTTACATTACCTTTGAAAATACCATCGTAAACTGTTACTGTTTTCCCACTAGCTATTTCTAAACCATAATTATAGCCTTGCATAACTGGGTTTGTATTATCTATTGGATCATCATTAGTACCAATTGTCATTGTACCACTATTTTTTACAGCTGAATTATTATTACTTATAATTGTTCCGCCAAGTATATTAATTGTTCCAGCATTATTATGAAGAGCTGCTCTACCATTTGCAGTACCAGTCTGAGAGTTATTCTCTAAATAAGTTGTTCCACTTATTGTTACTATTCCACCATTGTTATAAACTGCTTGTCCTTTAAATGTATTAATACCCTTAATTTTTCCACCATATACATTTAATGACGCTCCTGCATTAACATTAATTGTTGCAGCTTTAGAGTTACAAGAAAGTGTTCCACCGTAAATATTAACTGTTCCACCTTTAATTTCAATTACTTTTTTCTCAGTATCACTTGATTTATTATAAGTTAGCTCTCCAGCATAAATATTTACAGTTGCAGTAGATTTATTTTCAATAATATATCCACCTGAACTATATAATTTACCATTAATAATATCTAATTTACCTGTATTTGTAAACAAAGAGAACGTTCCACTAGTTGCACTAATAGTATTATTTCCAATATCTAATTCAACCCATTTGCTACTTGTTATATTTATAGTATCTGTAGTCATAATATCTTTTAAGATTTTAACTTTAGTTTTTACTTTAGTAGTTGGTACCGCAGCTATAGCTTCATCTAATGTTAGATAACAATTCAATCCTACACAAGCTACATATTGCTCATCTACCCACCTTGCAATAATTGTTGTTGTTGTATTAAATGTTGTAGAAGAGATTACTTCTGTTGTATATGTATTATCCGTATACCAACCTACAAAATTATATCCTGTTTTTTCCGGAATTGGTAAATCACCTATTGCTGATCCAGGTGGGAATGTAACACTAGTTGGACTTACACTTCCTCCATCTACATCAAAATTAACAGTTATATCATCTAATTCTTCCCATTTTGCAATAATTGTTGTTGTTGTATTAAACACTGTTGAAGAAGTTACTTCTGTTGTATATGTATTATCGGTATACCACCCTACAAAGTCATAACCTATTTTTGATGGTATTGGCAAATCTCCAATTGCAAGTCCAGAAGCTTGTGTTTTACTAGTTGGACTTACTTCTCCCCCATCAGCATCAAATGTAATAGTAACATTTTCAATCCATTTTGCGTAGAAATCTGTATTTTGATTTATTACTGTTTCTGATGTAGCAGGAATTGTAAGATTCTCATCTTGATACCAACCATCAAAAGTATATCCTGTTCTCTCTGGTGTTGGAAGATTTCCTACTTCATGTCCATGATAAACTGTTATTGTATTTGGACTTACACTTCCACCATTTGCATGAAGTGTTACTGTAGCACCATCAGTCCAATGAGCATAAAATCTAATATCTCCATCAATTATAGTATTTGAGTTAATCTTAGAACCATTAACTGGATCGGTATACCAACCAATAAATGCATATCCCGGTCTAGTAATTGTTGGTAAATCACCAATTTTTTTACCAACATTAGCATCTTGTTCAAATGATGGTTCTCCAGTATAATTAGGATCAAATGTTACTTTTGCTGTTGGAGATAGTTTGATATACATATTACTTAATGTACCTATAAATAATCTATCCGCAACAAGTGCTGATTCATCTTTTGGAGCACCACCAAACCAAGTTGTTAAATCAAAAACTGGATTGTATTGATTTAAATCATTTAATTTAGTTTTTTCACCATCATTTATACTATAGTAAATAGAATTACTTATTCTATATATTTTTACATTTTGTACAGATGAGGATGCAATTGTATACTCAGCATTACTACTTTGTGTTTCTCTAGACTGTAGTAAAAAATTATTTGTAGCATCTTTTTTTCTAAACGTAAATCCTGGATATCTATTTACTATTTCTGCTTTTGAGTGAACTAATGTTGCTCTATTTATATTATCAGCTGAATTATAACTTACGATAGTAAATCCCACTTCAAAATCTTTATCGTGATTTATTGAATTATATAAACCTACTTGAGTATCTATGTATTTTTTTGAAGATAAAGAACTTCCTGTATAATCAATATTTGATCCTGTTGGATTAATTGTACTAATACAATCTCCATTTTCACCATTTACAATACCTGTTGATGTAAAAGAACACTCTCCTGGTATATAGAATACATAATCTAATGGCACTTGTTTAGGTACCCATTTAGCATATCCATTAATATTACCTGTTACAATAGTATTTTGTGTAATTTCAGTTGTATAATCTTCATTGTCTGTATACCATCCAGAAAAAATATAACCAAATTTTGTTGGGGTTGGAAGTGTGTCTAATCTTTCACCTTCCCATTTCTCAAAAGAATACTCGCTTGGCATTCCATCCTGAGAATCAAGATTTATAGTATATTTTTTCTTCTTGTTAAAATCTTCAATTCTATTAGATGGAATTTGAATAGTAGGTCTAACTGTATTTTTACTATCTGTATCAGCAACCGAAACAGAGAGCTGTTCTGTATGAATTCTATAATGTGTATTCCCTTCGGCAGCTAACCATATACCTGCTCTACCTAAACTACTAGATTGATACCTACTATTTTCTAAATAGAAGCGGCAATTTTCAAATTTATTTCCTCCTGATTCAGAACCACAAGCTGCAGCTAAATCCTCTCGTGTAATAAATCTAGTAATATTACCATTCATTTCAATAAGAGCTGGATTATCCCAAGTCGCAGATGTAGGTAAATAATCACTAGCATCTCCGTATAAATAATTGGTTCTTGAAGGAGATGAATCCATTTGCCCTAAATCATCAAAACTTGTATAATGAACCAATACAGAATTTTCAAATTCATCTGTTGTCCCATAATGCCTAACGTAATAAAATCTTTCAGTCTGAGGATCCCATGTATCATCATCGTTTACATCGCAATCATAAGCATCTCCGACAATAGGGCTAATAGAACTTGGAATTGTTCCATAATAGATAGTATCATTAGCGTGATAACCACCGCCAGATCCTGAACACGCTCCACCTTGAGCACAAGTTTCACTGTGTAATGTACCAGTTACAGCCTTTTTACATACTATTTTAATCCAATGTGCATAATAATCAACAGTTGTTCCCGTTACCACTGTATTCTCATCAATTTTTTCTCCACCTGTTGGTTCAGTATACCATCCATCAAAATTATAATCATCTCTTGTTGCTTCTGGTAATTGTCCAATAGTCGTACCTGATTGAACAGTTCTTGTCTCATCTTCAGAATCAATTACTCCACCATTAGCCTTAAAATTTACTGTAACCGTTCCAGAAGCATCCAAAATACTTAAATCAATCTTATCCCCTTTTTTTTCTCTATAAATAGAAAAAGTCCCACTAACAATGGCATAGAAAGCAACAACAAAAGCAAAAAGAATCAAAAATTTTTTATGCTTCTTTAATTTCATATCTATACCTCACTTCCTTTTTCTATTTTTTTATTAAATCCCTTGTCTAAATTCTACATCAATATCTATTTTTTGATTTGTTACCAATTGTGCGCCATTAGTAGCTCTAAATGTTAAAATATGCGTTTTTGTTTTTGTCGAATCACCATAATTTATAACAGTATTGGCATTTTCTATTGTTAAAGTTCCACTAGCCGTTGGAGTTAGATAACCGGTATTATCAATATCTACTTCAACACCAGAGGGTAAATTACTAATAATAATTTTATATAAAACATCAACTTGTGAATTACTTTGAACTGTTAATGTATAACTATCTGTAGCTCCACCCTTATATACATTTATTGAATCTCCACTCTGACTATGATTTCTTGTTACACTCCATGTAGATGTATTAATTGAGCCATTAACAGAACCGCTAGCTCTCATTAAAGCAAAAGTATGTACTGCATAAAAAACAAGTGATATTCCTACAATCAATAACATTGATTTTATTATCTTATTTTTCATATCAATACTCCTTTCACTTTTTTTACTCCTGTTCTTTTATCTTTTTATTAAAAAATGTACTTAATAAATATAATCCTAATAATCCACAAACTATAAAATATTTAAACTTTATTAAGAAATTTAATATTCCTCCATGATATATTACTTTTCCGACTATACTAGATACTTTTATCTCTTCATCTGCAACGTTATTAGCATCACCTTTAGTAATAACTTTATTTTTATTTTTCTTTATAATTCTATGAGTAACATAGTATCCATCTTTTTCATATGTAACTACATCTCTTACTTTATAGTCACTTTTTTTTATAATTAATATATAATCACCAACATGAATATCATCTTCCATAGAGCCTGTTTTAACTTCATATATTTCAGCTATCTTTAATAATCTTAATAAAAAATATAGTCCTAATATAATAATAGAAATAATAAATATAACATCAAATATTATTTTAAATACTTTATTCATTATATACTCTCTGCCTCTACATTTATTTTTAAACTATATTTAATATCACTATTTTTAGCACTATTACCAATAGCAGTATCATTTAAATCGTTATCTCCAACCCATTTCCATTCCAAATAATATGTCTCAGACTTAGTACTGTTTAAAGTCATATTATTTATACTTAATTGATTATATGAAACATATTCATCTACTAAATATGTATTTCCTTTTTTTAGTTTATATTTTATATTCATATTATATTCATTTTCTTCATTAAAAGAAATTTTATATTTTAAATTATATTTAGTTCCGTTATTAACCGTGAATTTATAAGTTCCAGTACTTTCAGGAGCAATTTTTCCATTAACTTTAGATATCTTCAATGAATCTTCAAAAACATTTAAATTCACGTCATCATGCCATTTTACTTTATCATTATCACTAACATAAAAGTCATCTTCTAACTCTGGTTCTGTTTCAGAATCTGAACCTGGATTAGATTCCGGTATATTACTACTACCTTGATTGCTATTATTACTGTTATTAGATTTATTATTTTTACTTCCTTTAGAAATATAAATAATTATTACCTCGTCACTATTTATAAGTTCTTTAATAGGTGCGCCACTTTTTATAGATTGATTAACAATTGTTCCTGCCTCTTTATCAGAATCAACATAAACATATTTTATTTTTACATTATTTGCAATACTATCAAGCCATTTTTCTACATTGCTTATTTTCTTATCTATAAAATTTGGTAATGTACATTTATCATTTTGACTATCTTTATTACAATCTACAAGTGAACCATTATTTATAATTGTAATTACAATTTTTTTTCTACCTTTAATTAGTTCTTTAACACTTTTCCCTACAATTGATTGTTCTAAAACAACTCCATCTTTATAATCAGGATTTTCTACTAGTTTAAACTCAACATCAATATTATTTGATAATAAACTAAGCCATTTTAAAACGTCTTTTTTACTTTTCCCTACAAAATTAGGAACTAAGCATCTACTATTTTCATCATCGTGCAAACAATCTATCATTTTATCATCTTTACTGCACTTACCATCATCACATTTTATATCAATAATATTCCCCTTACCATTTTGGTTACCATTTTTCTTCTTAATTAAAGAACAATTATGTAATAACAAAATAATAATTATAATTATTAATATCACTTGAATTACTCTATTTATTATATTACTATCATTATTTTTTTCTTGTTTAGACATTTGTTTCACTTCCTAAAAATTATTCTTCTGGTTAAAATCTACAATTACTTATAAACTTTAAACAAAAGAATAATAATGAATTATTCTTTTGCATATATTAACTATGACTAGTTAATGATTGTTTAGCAGTTAATGTTACTGGAATACTTAAAGTTGTACCTTGAGCTGCTAAGTCAGTACCATCTTTTGTATCATTATCTGATTCAGATCCAGCCCATGCAATATTAATTCTTACTGTTTTTTCCATTGCACCTTCAGTTGCAGAATAAGCAATTGTTTGCAAATCATTTCCACTAGCAAGAGTTGCAGTCATTCCAGTTGGAAGAGTAGTTGAACCTAATGTGGCAGTAAGAACTACATCTACTTCAGATCCATCTGCATCAACAGGAATTTCAATATAACCTTCTGATCCTGGCGCGATTGTATGATTATAACCAGTTAATGTAGTCCAAGTAATATTATTTGCACCAAAAGTATAGTTTGTTGAAGCAATATCAGTACCATCTACTTTAACAGACCAAGCTGCAGCTTTAATACTACCAGTTGCATTTCCAGTTGCTCTATAGATAGCATATGTTCCAAAGCATACTGCTAATAGTAAAACTAAAATGGCAGCTACTAGAATTTTCTTATCCCCTTTCATTTTTCCACCTCCTTTATGATACATCGTAAAGGTTTTTTATGATTTACTACTTTACTATTCGAGTATACCATAAATCTATATAAAAAACAACATTTTTAGACAAACTGTAGTTGCGCAAATATAGACCAATTATGAAGAAAAAAGAATAATAAAAAATATATATCATAAATTAAAATATGAATAAAAATAAGAAAAAAATATTTACTGAAATCATTATTAACTATTTGATAAAAGAATTAATAACTAAAAGATAGTATGATAAGGAAGGTAATAAATATGAATTATAGCTGCTTACTAGACTCAGATTATAACGCTGGTATTTATATAAGATTATCACAAGAAGATAAAGACAAGAAGCACGAATCAGATAGTGAAAGCGTAATAAATCAAAAAAATATACTGCGTACTTACTGTAAAAAGAACAGCTTTAAATTAATTAAAGAATATATAGATGATGGGTATTCTGGCACTAATTTCAATAGACCTGGATTTAATAAAATGATAGAAGATATAAAAAACAAAACAATTAATTTAGTTATTGTTAAAGATTTATCAAGATTAGGTAGAGACCATGTAATGACAGGATATTACATTGAAAAGTATTTCCCAGAAAACAAAGTAAGATTTATATCGATTGTAGAAAATTACGATAGCATAAAGGATCAAGCTAGTAACGATTCATCAACATTTATAATTGCGTGCAATGATTACTATAGTAAACAAAACTCATTAAAAATTAGAAATGTATTAGATTTAAAACGAAAAGATGGTAAATTTATAGGTAGCAAACCTTGTTATGGATATATGAGAGACCCAAATGATAAAGGACATTTGATACCTGATCCTCAAGTAGCTAAATATGTAAAATTAATATTTGAACTAAGAGCAAATAACATAAAAATTAGTGAAATAGCAACTAAATTAACTGATATGGGTGCACCAACTCCTGCAGATTATAAAAACTTGCCTATTTCTAATCGAAATAAAAATAATAATAAATGGACAATACATTCAATTCATAATATATTACAAAACAGAATGTATACCGGTGATATGGTACAGCATACTCAAACAAATATAAATTATAAATCGAAAAAAAGAATTACTTTAGATAAAAGATTATGGATAATTGTTGAAGGTACACATGAAGCATTAGTAGACAAAAATACATTTATGTTAATTAATAAAAAAACAAATAATAAAAATAGATCTTATTCTAAAAGAAAAAGACCTGAAAGATTATTAGAAGGATTATTATTTTGTCATGAATGTGGAAATAGACTTAGTGTACTTTATAGAAAAAAGCAAGACTACTGGTGTATTAATTGTAATAAGTATGCTAGAGACCCAGTTAGAAAATTATGCTCATCGCACTTTTTTTCATATGATTATTTTGAAGAATTAGTTTTAAAAGAACTAAAAAAAATACTATCTAAATTATTTCTTAATTTAAACATAAAAGAATTAAACGAAGAAGTTATTAAAAGAACTAAGAATAATTCTAACGATTATAAAAAAAGAAAAGAAGGTATTATTAAAGAACAAAACAAATTATTAGACACTATTCAAACTATATATAAAGACCGTTTAGAAGGTAATATTACGCCTAATCAATATAAAATATTATCAAAGCCATATGAAGATAAACTAAAAAATTTAAATAATATTTTAGAAGATATTAATAATGAAATTCAAAATGAAAAAGATAATACTGATAAATATCTAAACTATGAAGACAAAATAAAAAAGTTGTTAAACATAAACAACCCTAATAAAAATTTATTATTTGCTTTAATAGAAAGAATTGAAGCAGATAAAGATAGAAATATAATTATCAATTTTAGATATGATATTTTAGATACTCATTCTTTCAAATATGAAGATAATAGAGTTCATAATCCATATGGAAGAAAAGGAAATCCTATTATCTAAATTAATACTTTAATAATATATCTGCTATTTCATTCCAATCATGAACTCTTTTAACATTCATGCTAGATAATACCTCATCTTTTATATCATGATTATGATAAGAATCAAATAGCAATTTAACAGGAACATCTGCACCTAAATTTTGCAAACGATCATCAATTTGAATGTCAGCTTTAAATATTGTTTTTGCTCCCGTGAATATAAAATTTTCTGGCTCAATAAAAGGAAAATTCTTAATTAAAAAGTCATACTTATGTTTAAAAAATATACCACTATTATTTTTGTTACAATACATTACACAATTCGAGCATATATATATTTCATATTCTTGACTCAATTTTTCTAAAACTTGAGCAGCATTATTAAATATGTAGGCATATTTATATAAATCAACATTTTGAAGACTACTATAAAATTTTTCTTTATTAAAATCATCACCTAATATATCATCAATATAATATTCGTGAAAATCTTCTAACTTATAACTTGTTCCTAAAAATTTATTCATTTCATCTAATAAAGTTGATGTACATATAACTTCATCAATATCAATTAGTATTTTTTTCATTTAAATCACCTCTTCAATTTTTTTATTAAAATTTTAAAAAATATATATTTATTATAACACATTTTTTAAGTTTAACCCTTCATAATTACTTGTATCAGGACCTCCAGCGTTTATGTGGTTAGAAATAACAAGAACATCTTTATCATTACCATAAGCATTTAATACTCTTCTTACCCTTTCATCAGGAGTCAATGTTTCATCACTATCTCTTGTCAAAGTAACATTAGCTCCAAGTTGCTTTAATCTATCAGCCATATATTTAGATATTTTAAGTGTTAAATCTTTTTCTATAATACCATTACCAACAGCACCAGAATCAGTCCCTCCATGTCCTGCATCTATAACAATTTTTTTACTATTCATTATAATCACCTATATTAGCATATGAAA
>CAMKQS010000030.1 GCA_946414975.1 uncultured Caryophanales bacterium
TCTAAATACTCACTTTCTTTATATGCTAATATGACAAATGTATGGATCATTTACTTCTCCTTTCTTTTTTGTATATTAAAAAGAAACTCAAAATAAAAACTAAATAATTTATTAACATTACAATAAAATAATTTAAAGAAGCACCATATATTCCGTTACTTTTTACTAAAAAGTATGAAGATATAAATGCAAAAATAGAAGTAATAATATAAATTATCATTTGGATTACAGTATGTCTCATCGCGATTAAAACAGTATTAATAATTGAAGTTAAGGCATAGAAAATTGAGCCAAACAAGATAATATCTAAACATAATCTATATTTACTTAGTTTTACACCATAAAATAATTCCAAAATATTAATTCCGATAAAATGGCATCCAATAACACCTATAATTCCAACTAAAAACACAAATATTGAAAGTTTAGTGATAATTTTAATAAGCGAATTATAGTCTTTCTTTTTTATGTTTTCATCCATCATAGTTAAAAATGGATGAATTACAAATTGAGCAATTAAAATCATTATTGTTGCAGGCATTATAATTATTCCAAAAATCGCTTGATCACTATTTGATGAAAATTTATCAATTACATATTTTGAAGAATTAATGATATAAATTGTTAAAAAAGCTGTAAAAAAAGTTGGAAAACCCCTATAAAAAATCTCTTTTACATTAGCTAAATTTAATTTTTCCTTTATTACTTTTTTTAAATTACATTGACGTAAATCATAAAATAAAAGAAACAATATATATATAAGTATAAATGAAATTATAGAAATAATAATGTCTTTTGTTATTAAATCAAACAATGTAAAAGCCAGCAATCCTATGGTATTTTTTAAAGTTAATGATATACCAACTTTATATAAGTTCAATTTTTTTTGTAAAAAGCCATAAATAACATCTGAAAATGCCTCAAACATTTTTAAAAAACATAATAGTATTATAATTAAAGCTTTTACAAAATTATAGCCATTAATAAAAACAAAAGCAAATGATATTATTATCATAAATATACAGCTTATTATTCTATTGTATAGAAAGTCTTTATTGGAAATTTTATTTTTTTCAGTAACTTGATAAATTCTGCCCGCATAAACACCTATTATATTAAACATAGTGGCTACTGAAAAACCAAATGTGAAAATTCCTGCATCAGACATTCCATTAACTCTTGTAACAATAATCATAAAAATTAAAGAAGCAAAGGCATTAATAGTTGTTCCAATTAAATTCCAAACAGCATTCTTTTTTAAATTTTCATTCATCGAACATCCCTCTTATATTTTAATCCAAAAGTCTTGATATATGTCAAGATCACCAGTATCCTTTTTATATGCAATATTTTTCCATTTTTTTGGCGCAACAACTATTCTTTTTTCGTTTTCAGATAAATATTGTGCCCACCAACTAAACGTACTATTAGATATTATAAAATGCTTACAGGATGACATTAATCTAATTTTTTCCCATATTGGATCATTTCCTGTTTCGTATAATACATTTTCTCCAAAATTCATATTATGTTTTACCCAATCAACATCATCTGAAAAGACAACAAACAATGGATTTTTGACTTTTTCTTTTATTATTTCTACTCCTCTATAAAAATAATCTTCATTGCAGACATAATGTATTTTTGAAAATTCCTTATTTGAAACAAAATCTCCTCTTCTGATGGTAATACAAACAGAATTTTCTTTTTTAATTCTAGAGAGCATATTTTCATTTTTTTTAAGAACTTTATGCTTAGGCTCACAAAGCTGTTTTACGTCTTTTTTCTTTAAATCAAAAAATTTACTTGATTCAAAATTGCCAATAAAAACTTTGTTTTTTGCTTTTGTTTTTTTAAAATTATAATATCCATGTATCATATAAAAAACCCCAAATTTATTTAAAAATGGCTGCATAAATTTTTCAAATTTATATGAAACAATATCAGCTTTATTTTTTAATCCAATAATTCTTAAAAAAGCATTTGGAATTTTCATAAAAAAAATTAATAATTTTTGAAAAAAATTACATCTTAATTTTTGTGTAGAAATATAATTTCCAACTTGAAAATATTTTAGGGAATCACTAAATCCATCTTTTTCGGAACCTAGTTTTTTTAAATCTGAAAAATCAATTGATATTTCTTCATTAGGGTAATACTTTAATTGATATGCTTTTACAGTCATAAATTGAAATAATTGGTTACCGAGTCTTCCTCTAATTTTTAAATTAATCATCATTTACTCCTAACATTTCATTATATATTTTTAAAACTTTTTCTGCATGAACTTTACTTGAAAAATTATTAATTGCGTATTTTTTTGCAGCTGTTCCATATTTTTCTATTATGCTTTTGTTTCTGATTACATATTTCATTTTATTTTTTAAATCAGTAATATCATTTTTTTTATATAAAATTCCCGTAATATTGTTTTGTATTAATTCTTTAGTCCCACCTGAATTTGAACCTATGATTAAATTGCCGGCCATCATACCTTCAACTGTTACAAGGCCAAAAGCTTCCATTGGTGAACACATTAATTCAACATTACACTTTTTTCTAAGAGCTAATACATTTTTTTGAAAACCAATATAATCAATATTTTTATCTAAATTATAATCAGAAATTTTCTTTTTTAAATAATTATAATAATTTAGATTATCATTTCCAGCAAATATAATTTTAAAATCGGTAATTCCATCATCAACAAGCATTTTACTAGCTTCAACAACTAAATCCTGACCTTTGTTTTTTTCAAGCGATCCTAATAATAAAAATAATAGTTCATTATTATTTTTATAGTTTTTTCTAATTGTAAATTTATTTGGTATCCCATCATAAACTATATTTGATAAACGATTGTCTATATTATTTTTATAAAAGTCTTTTATAGCTTTAGATACATAAATTACTTTATTTGTATGTTTATTAATAAAATCATAAGCTTTTTTATTACCTTTTATAAAACTTAACCGATTATCATGAAATTCTCTGAAATGCCATAAATGTATTATATTTAATTTATTTGCAATTCTTGCTCCTATATCTATAACACTTGTATTAGAATGAATTAAATCAACATCCATTTTTTTTATTATTTTTGTCAATCTAAATTGTGATATAAAATTTATCCTGTACAACATTTTGATTGCAAAACGTTTTATTACTGAAGCATTGTTGGGTACAGACCACCAGCTATAAAAACTGTGAATTTTAATCACACTATCAGGTAAATAATCAAATATTTTAGCATTTTTAAAAGGAGCAATAACAACAATTTCATATTTTTTTTCAATTTCATTAATCAATGTAACTAAGGCTCTTGACGCCCCACCAAATTCACGCTCATGTGTAAAAAAAACTATTCTCATAAACTAACCTCTGCAATATATTTTAGAAAAAATTTTAACTAATCTAACTTTCTCAATTAAATAAAAAATAAATACTATAATTTTATTTTTAATACTTGTTTCATTTTTTAATATTTTTATAAAACTTATACTGTTATGAAAATTATTTTTTCTATGCCATTTCATAATTTTTAAATATTCTTTATAAAAATCTTTAGATTTGCTATTTTTTCCTGAAAATAATAAATACCATATATGATATCGTCCAATAAAATACCTTGAACAAGCATTATTTTCATATTTAATCATTTCATTATATAAATTTAAAATATTTTCATTAAAACTTTTCTGACTAGTATTAGAAACGCTAATACTATTATAATACCAATTATATCCTGTACTTTTTGAAATAACAATTTTATTTGTAGATGAATATAATTTTAAATTAAATATGATATCCTCTCCTATTGAATAATTATAAAATTTGATATCATTTCTTATTAGAAATTCTCTTTTTATTAATTTACCCCAAGGGGCAACATTTTCATATATACCAAATTTTATATTTTTTATATTTTTTTTAAACAGAACTTTGTTATCATTAACTCTTTTATACCCACCTATTACAATATCACTATTTTCTATAGCAGAATGCATCTCTTTAATATAATCTAAATCAATATAATCATCATTATCAATAAACATTAGATACTTCCCAGATGCAACCTCAATACCTCTGTTTCTTGTAAGTGCAACGCCTTTATTCTTTTGGTCTATTAGTATTATTCTACTATCTTTTTTTTCATACTTTTTTAAAATATTCATCGATTTATCTTTCGAACCATCATTAATAATAATAATTTCTAAATTACTATAGCTTTGATTAATAACACTTTCAATACACCTTGCAATATAATTTTCTGAATTATATACAGGAATTATAATACTTATTTTATCCATAAAATCTTAATTATTTTTTTCCTTTTTTTAAAATTGATAACTCTTGAATTAATAGTCTAATTTTTTTATCTTGTTGAGATACAATCATAGTAAGTATTATTGTTATAATTATTAATAATGCTATAATTATTGATAAAACCATGTTTGATGCAGTTTGAAATCCTAAAAGATGAGTTATCCATTCTAAAAATCCAGGAATTACAATTGAAATTAATAAAATAGTAAAAAGCAAAATCCAAATTAGTGAATATTTTATATTTATTTTATCTTTCTTTAACAAAAATAAGACTAATATAATAATGAACAAACTGAAAGCAACTGAAACAATTGTCAAATTTAAATTCATTTTTTACCTCCCATACCTGCAACTAATATGGATAAAACCACATTAATCATATAATAAATATTTTTCCAAGAATGAATGCTAGATTTACCACTTTCGCGCTCATTCATACTTACAGCTACTTCCTTTACTTTGTATTTTTTCTTTAGTATGTTTACTGTAGAAACAGGTTCTGGGTATTCAACCGGATAATTAGTAGCAAATTCTTTAATAAGTTTCTTATTTATTGCACGAAACCCACTGGTAGTATCATATATTTTTTTTCTTGTAACTAGTTTTATAAAAAATGAAATAATTTTTATACCTATTCTACGTGCGGTACTAGATTTGAATGAACTCGAAGTTTTATCGATAAATCTTGATCCAATTACCATATCAATATCATCATTTTTAATTGGTTTTAAAATGTCTTCTATATAATTTATATCGTGCTGTCCATCTCCATCAAATTGAATAGCAACGTCATAATCGTTATCATATGCATATTTATAACCAGTTTGAACCGCTCCACCAATTCCAAGATTATGTACTAAAGAAATATGTGGAATTCCATTATTTACACAAATTTCTTTAGTTTTATCATACGAACCATCATCTATAAAAATCATATCTACTTTAGTATTTTTATTTTTATTATAATCATTAATTTTTTTATAAATTTTTAAAATATTTTCTTCCTCATTGTAAGAAGGAATAACAAGTAATACCTTCATATATACACCTCTATCACAAAAATAATTATACTTAAAATAATAATTCAAGTCAAATAATATATTTAAGCTGCTATACATTTTCAAAAGTTTAAAAAGAAACATCTTGTCTAAAAAATATTATTTATAAACAATAGTTTAATAATAATATTTTGTATATGGATAACATTAAACAACTACACATAATAAATATCGTAATTAAATAATATTTATTGGAAGGCAACAATTTTTTTGGACTATCACTATTAAAACAAATTAAAATTGGAAATATAATTGGGATAAAGTATCTTGATTGAACTCCATTAATTGTATTCAAAGAAACTGGAGTAAACGAAATATATAACGCAGTCCAAATAAGCAATATAATGCCTAATGAGATTATTATAAAAGAAATTTTATGAATTTTTTTTAATTTAAATTTTTCACTATTAAACATTACAGAAGATAGCAATACAATCAAAACAATATAATAAACATTTGTGCTAACAGTTCCAATATAACTAAATCCACCTAAGGTTTTTTGACCTATTATTTTATCAAAAAATTGATCAAGTGCTGTATCTTTTAAGACTCTTATATATCCAACAGGTTTTTTTAATATTAAGTGCAATTGTTCAGAAGCGTTAGTTGCGCCTCCTCTAGAATCACCGCCCATATTTGTAGAAAAATTAGAAGGTAAAATAAATGTTATCATGATCAACATAAATATTATGAATATCATTAATTTTGTAAATTTTGCATTTTTGCCGTTTTTAAATCTATCAGAAGGTATAAGCAAAAATAATAATATTAATGGTATATATACTGCTTTTGTAAAGCAAGCATATAAAATTGAGAAAACAAATATAAACAAAGTTTTAAAATTTACTTTACTATCTTTATCTGTAAACCAATTGATTAAAATAACCATTGCTAGAGTAATACCGGATATAACAGCAGGATCATATGAATACTGACAAGCTAAAAATAATACTGACGGAAGCAACCCTATTATAGTTAAAGTTTTTTTGCCTATTTTTGAATAATATATTGCAAATGACATAACAAGTAAAAAAGTTAAAAGATTCATTATTTTCCCAAACTTAAAGCAAAAAGTAAATGGTAACTTTAACAATTTACATATATGATACCCTATACTAGATGGAAAATATGCAATCTTATTATATGTTATAAATTTCCCAGTTGAAGTAGAATAATTAGACATCTTACCCTTATTTAAATATTTATCTTGAGCGTTCTGCTCTTCTATAGAATTAATATTATTTCTCTCGAACGTATCATAATTAATCATTGAAAATTCACCAATATTCCAATTAAAATTGTTCCCAAACAATTCATATGAATTTTGAAAATGTATTTGATCATCCCAAGAATAAAAAGTAGTAGATGGTTGTAACAGTATAAAGTTAATGCCGATTATAAATCCAATAATAAAATAATATTTATGAATACATTTGCTTAAATTTCCATTTTTATATGCATTAACTAGAATAAACATTATCATCAGACATGAAAATATAAAAATGAGTCTAAAAATATTGATATTTAAATTATTATCTATATACACTTTGCTTAAATTAAATTGCAGTTCGGAATCATATGTAAGTTTTACATAATTAATTTTTTTATTAAAATTTAAAACTTGTAATTGAATTTCACTATCAAATATAGTTTCATTAGTTGCGATTGCTTTTTTTCCATAATAATCATTATAACAATAGTCAATTTTAACTGAAACATCATCTTTAGCACTGTACTTAAATTTAAGCTTTTTTATAAAGTCATTATTTAATTTTATTTTAATTTGTTTTTTACCATTAACATCATTGGTTGCATAGTCATTTATTGTTTTAACACCATTATGACTAACGGATATGGATTTAAAATTGAAAACTAATAATTCTATAAGAAAACTAAGACAGATAATAAAAAATATAAAAAGAATATTTTTCAATAATAATTTTTTATTTTTCATTTTCATCACCTCGCGTAAAAGGAAAAAATAAAATTGCTAACGACATTAACATCAATACATACCAATAGTAACTATTATTAAAGCTTTTTGTTTCAACTGTTATATTTAATGTTTTATCATTATAATTATATAAATGATTTTTTTTACTTATATTTCTACTAGTCATGGCAGTTAAATCACAATTCTTTAAACAAGATATATATAATTTAAAAACTTTATTTTTAGCATTTGATATTTCACCCAAATTAACATATAACATTGTAGAATTATAATCATAAATATTGGAATCATAATATACCTTGTTTTTATTATCAATTATTTTTAAATTAAAATCATTTTTAATAAGAGAATCACTACCTAAATCTATATAAAATCCACTCAAACTATCCTCGTTAGGATATATATATTGTACAATTCTATTTGAAAATGACATTTTTTTTGACTCATATCCAGTATTATATAAATAAATTCTATTATTTTTTTGAGGTTTAAATAGAATTATCCATAAAAACATCAATATAGCTAGTATTATCAAACTAATGCAAAAAAACAACTTTATATTTTTCCTTACGTTTTTCAATAGTTTACTCATATAAATCTTCCTTTTCTAATCTGAATGCATATGTATGACTAAAATTTTTATTATAAAATCTGTCATTTAATATTTTTTTATTCCATTTATCACACATATAATTAATTTCGCTTATAAATCTATCTCTTTGTGATTCACTCATATCATCACCTCTGCTTAAAGATTCATAATGATATAACTTTACTTGAGGCAAAACAACGTTATAAAATCCTTTATCTAATGCTTTTAGGCATAAATCAACATCATTATATGCGACTTTTAAATTTTCATCTAAGCCATTTAAAAGTTTTAGTTTATCCTTTTTTATCATTAAACATGCTGCAGTTACACAAGACCAATCATAAACACCAACTAATCTACCAAAATATCCTAAAGAGTTTTCACCAGTTTCAACATTTGCATGCATTGCAATACCTCCTACTCCAGTTACAACTCCACAATGCTGAATAGTCTTATTAGGATAAAGCAATTTTGCTCCAACACATCCAATATGCCTTTGTGAAGCATATCCCACCATATCTGAAATCCAGCTGTTTGTAATTACTTCAGTATCATTATTTAATAGTAAAATATATTCCCCTTCTGATTTTTCAACTGCATAATTGTTAATATAAGAGAAATTAAAATCACATTCTAACCGATAATAAGAAAAATTACTTTTATTATTTTTATATTTTTCTAATAAATCAAACGTAGATTTTTCTACACTGTTATTATCAATTACAATAATTTCATAATTGTTATATTCAGTATTATCATATATAGAATCTATACATTTTTTTAATATATCACTTTTATCTTTTGTAGGAATAATAATAGAAACTTTTGGTTCTTCATTTATTTTATAGTTTATTTGATACATCTGTAATCTATTTACTTTTATTACATCTCCAATAATATTATTTCTTTTTAAATAATCTTCTAATGCTTTCTTTCCGTTATCAAAAACATAATTTTTATTACTTCCTTTTGCCGAAGTTGAATACTCAGTCATTCTCCAATGATACAATATCTTAGCAATATGTCCAATTTTATTTGTCTTATCAATAACTCTTAAAAACAAGTCATAATCTTGTGCACCATTATATTCACTTCTAAAACCACCTATATCGTCAATAATTTTTTTTCTAATCATTGTAAAATGACATATATAATTAACACTTAGTAAAGTATCAATTGAAAAATCAGGTTTAAAATGTGGCATACATCTATTACCATTAGAGTCTAATTTATCTTCATCAGAATAAATTAAATCTAATTTCTTATCTTCATTTAATTTTTCCACCATATAATATAATGCATTTTTTTCAAGCACATCGTCATTATCTACAAGTGCGATAAATTCTCCTCTAGCGAGCTTTAATGCGCTATTACTTGCTTCAGAAATATGACCATTTTCTTTCCTATATATTATTTTTATCTTATTATTTTTTTCATATATCTTCAATGTTTCAATCGTTTCATTTAAAGTAGAACAATCATCTGCAATGCAAATCTCAAAATTATCATATGTTTGATTAATAATACTATCTAAACATTCACTTAGCAATTTTTTTGATACATTATATGTAGGAATAATAACAGAAACAAGAGGATTATATTTTAATTGCCTTATTTGTGAAACATTATTATTTTGTTCATCTAACCATTTGCGATAATCAGAATCAATAAGTGGATTATATAACAATTCATCAATATTTTTATTACTAATATTATTTGAAAAAGAATGTAAATATTGTTTTATTAGTCTTGGAGGAATTAAAAAATGATGCCTTTTCCACATGAGCCTAATAGTTTTTAAAATTATCCTTGGAAGTCTAACAATTTTTTTTAAAATTTTAGCTATTCTATCTTTTAAAAAAAATGTGAATCTTTTTAAACCATTTGTTTTTATAGCAACTATTTCTTTTTCATTATACTTAATACTTATTTTTTTTGCTTTTTTTGGAAGCTTAACAACATAAGAAAAAATTTCCTGATTAAGTTTTAATATTCTGTTATATACATAATCTTTATCTAACGAAATATTATTGTTTATAACATTCTTCTTACCGTCAGTAAAAACTTCTAATGTGCCATCTATTTTAAATTTACCATTAAATGTCAATTTAGAGTTAGCAATCCCATTTATGTGTACCTTTTCAATTAAAACTTCATCTGTTTCATACATTGTTATACCTCCTCTGCAAATCCTTTTTGCAATTTTTCAAATATTACATATCCAATAAAAAATACAACTATTGCAAATAGCAAAACTATTCCAAGACTAAATATGTTTGGATTTTGATGATACAAGAATATATCTCTATATGCATACATTAAATGTGCCATAGGATTAACATTTAGTATCCAAGATAAATTTTCTGGAAAAATATCTGGTGAATATAATATTGGTGTTACATAAAAAGCCATTGCTAAAACAAAATTTATAATGTGTTCTATATCACGCATATACATTTCTATTGCGCTTAAAATAAAAGTTAGCCCGAGCAATAATATATATTGTATAACTGCAATAACAGGCAACCATATTAAATGATAACTTACTCCTACACCCCCAAATATACAGAAAATCAAAACAATAATACAGCTAATACCAAAATTAACAAGAGCACTAGTTACTGCAGAAATTGGTAATATAATTCTTGGAAAATAAACTTTCTTTATAATATCTGCATTACTTAATACAGATATTATTCCAGTATTAATTGCACTTGTAAAAAAAGTCCATGGAATCATACCTGTAATTAAATATATAAGATAGTTTTCAACCTTCATTCTCATAATATATGGAAATACTATTGCATATACTAATACAGATAATAAAGGATTAATAAAAGACCATAAAATACCTAAAAAAGAACCTTTATATTTTCCTCTAATATCCTTTTTTACATTGGACTTAAGAAATTCAAAATAGTTTTTTATATCTCTAACTAAATTCATTATTTACACTCCTTCAAATATGCATCAACTATATCTATACAGTTCCCATCCATTTTAACTTCTCCATTATTAATCCATATAGCTCTATTGCATAACTTTTTAATTGAATTCAAATTATGAGTAACAATAACAATTGTCTTTTCACTATCTCTTAATTCTTCCAATTTTTTAAAACATTTATCTTGAAAATGTTGATCACCAACCGCAAGTATTTCATCAATAAGTAAAATATCCGCGTCAACATTTATTGCAACAGAAAAAGCAAGACGCATATACATACCAGATGAATAAGTCCTAACAGGATTATCGATAAATTCTCTAAGTTCAGAAAAATCAATTATTTCATTCAATCTTTTGTCAATTTCCTTTTTAGAAAGTCCAAATATCGATGCGTTAAAGTAAATATTTTCTCGCCCAGAAAAATCTGGATGGAATCCTGCTCCTAATTCTAAAAGAGATGTCAATTTGCCTTGTGTTTCTACTTTTCCTTTTGTAGGATATATAATCTTAGTCATCAATTTTAATAAAGTTGACTTGCCACTACCATTAACACCTACTAACGCAACTGTTTCTCCTTTTTTTATATCAATATTTATATTTTTTAAAACTGTTCTAGTTTCTCTTTCACTTCTATTCCAAAACATTAATTTTTCTTTTAATGTACTAGCTTTATCATAAAAAACATTAAATTTTTTTGACATTTTCTTTATTTCAATTGCATTTTCTTTTTTCACTATTTTCCACCCAATTTCTTTATAATGTCATCATATATTTTTTCAACTTTTTCTAACTGATTATCATAATCATATAATTTATGACATTTTTTATTTGCATTTCTTACTACACTATCTAATTTATCTATATTTAAATAAATATACTCTAAACTATCATACCAACTAAGCTCATCAGTTAAAAAACCATCTTTACCGTGTTCAATTATATTATTATATACATCATTACAACTAGCTAATGATAATGTATTAACAATGCTTGCTTCAAAATATTTTAGTTCTGATTTACAATTATTAAACTCATGATTTTGAAGCGGAATAATATTTAAATCTACCTTTCCAATCTCATATTGTAATTCTTCATATGACACAAATTTAGAAAACTGTACTCTTCCTTTTTTTTTCAACTTTTTTAAATTTTCCGATAAATCCATATATCCAACAATATTTAAAAATACATTATCATAATTATTCATCAATTTTACTAGTGCTTGTTCAGAAACTTCAAGATCTCTTTTATGTGAATTAGAACCACTAAAATAACCGATTATAAACTTTTTATCATCATATGAACTTTTCTTTTTTTTAACAATTTCATTTGATATTTCTATTTGCTCCTTATTTAAAAAATTATTAAGTTGCCACGTTGGAATAGTTATATCTTGTTCTATATTCTTCTTTAAATTTAAAGTAGTAACTATAGCACCACTACATTCATTTATAATCATTTCATATCTTTTAGCTAATGCAAAAAAAGAATCAATCGAAAAATCATCGTAATAACTAATACTATTTAAATATGCTGGAACATATTTAGGAGAATATATCATATCATCCATATCATAAATAATAATTTTATTTTTATGTTTTAAATATTCTATAAAATTTGACAAATCAAAACTCCACTTAGCTCTTTGAAGTATAAATATATCTACTTTATCAACTAAATTATATATTTTATTTAATTCATCTACTAAAAAACACGTTACACAGTATTTATTACTATTTTCCATAGTTTCCATAACATTATAAGTCCTATATCTAAAAGTAGAATTATCAAATACATCTTTAATATATACAACATTTTTAATTTTACTTTGTAGAATTTTAAAATACCTATCAGAAAATCCGGGTATTTTTAATTCCATATCAAATTTTTTATCACATTTAATACTATACATCTATATCTCCACTTCTTGCTTTTATCATTAATTCTTTAAATTTTTTATAATCTTTATCTTTCTTTAATGTTACAAAATTTATATCATTTATTTCTTTTAAGTTATTTGAAGTTATCAATTTAAAAGAAATTGGCTCATTTTTTTCAGCTAAATAAGCTATTATTTTAGGTTTACCATCTATTGATGAGGCTAAATAGAATAAGCAATCAGCTTTCTGACTATATTCATTTTTTATATTATAAGTAATAACGTTAGTTTCTAAGTGATATTTTATATTATTGTTTATTGCATGAATAGTCCATTCATTACTTTTATATACTCCATCTAAAAACAATTGATTCAACAAAAACAACCCACTTAAAAACAATTTATCACTTTTGTAATATAGTTTATTAGAATCAAATTTTTCATTAAAATTAAAATCTAACTGCCAGTTATTAACACTGTTAATTAATAATTTATTATCAGTTATAAGAATTGCGTTATCACAACTTGTAATTTGTGATAAATAATACTTAGTCTCATCATTTAAAATAATTTCATTTAAATAAATATAAAAGTTTCTATCTAATATATTTGAATTTTTTAAAGCAAATGCTGTTTTATAACCATTACATATAATTTTTTCGCTATTTCCTATAAAAATAAAATCATTATTGTTAAGGTACAAATATTCTATTTTTATATTATATTCCTTTAGAATATCTTTTAATGACTCAATTTCAAAATCTTTATATATAATCCTTAATGAAAATACATATTTTTTGCAGTACTCTATTACTTTAATAACAAAATCAGGTTGTAAAATTATATCATCATCAAGAAATAAATTTAATCTTTTTAAATTACTTCCATCATTGTAAAAATTATAATTATAAAATGATTTGGTTATTTTATAATATAATTCAGATAAAGATAAACCATTATCTTTTTTTATTTTACGATTCTCTTTTTTTCCGTACTTTAAATAATGAACTAAAGGATTAATATTTGAGTTTTTGACATCTTTATACATTCTTAAATATGTATCATTAGAAAAATCATAACTAGGTGATCTGCCTTCTTTATAACCGTAATAATAATAATGTTTAGCTGGATCCATTTTTACATCAGGATTCTCTAATAAATAATATTTTTTTGAAAAAAAATCACTTTTTCTAATTAATTCTATATTTATTCTATCATTATATTTTTTCTTTATCATAGTTTTGATTCTATTAATCAAACAAATCACCTCATTATAATGAAAATACAAAATTAGTCAATAAAACTATATTTGTATGATGAATACATAAATGTATCTAATAAAAATTATAGCATATTTTAACGTATAATAAAAGAGCCTATTATTTGAACAAAAAAATATAATATTATCCCGATTATAATGAAGAAAAAAAACTATATTAATATAAAAAGTATGATTTTCATACTTTCAATCGAAATATTTTTGATAATAACGTTTTTTTTCTTTTATTAGATAATAATATAACATTTTCATTTAATTTTTTTATAAGTTTTAAATAGTCTTCATCAGATAATATTTTCATATTTATACTAATGGTTACAACAGAATTTTTTATAAATTTTCCATAAAGAAAAATCGTAGGTATTCCATTATCAAAAATTAATTCATCATAGTATTGACTATAATTTACCAAATTACTCTTATTTATATTTTTAGCATCAATTTTTAAATTTGCAAATTTTATGCCGCTAAAATTTGCGAACTCAAATTTTATTTCACTGCAATTTTTTAAAACTTTAAATTTTGCAATATATAAATCATTTTTAACATCATATTCTTCAAATAAAGAGCTATCCTTAGTTGGTAGAAAATCATAATCAAAAAAAACAGTGTATTTCTTTATATTTTTATCTAATATATGCTTCCTACACTCAAAATAATAATTATCATATATATTGAGATTTAAAAGCTTAAAAGAAAGGCCACATTCATTAGCAATATAATTAAAACTAATTTGGTCTCTGTAACTATACTTTTTTATTTCAGCAAACCATTTTTGCATTGTCTTTATACATTTTTTAGAATGATTATTTTTTACAAATACTCCTGACTCTATTAATCCATTATTTTTAGGATAGTTTTTATTCTTATAATGTTCAATTTGTTTTTTCAAAATACTAAAATTATCCTTCTTTAATTTCATACATTCCAGTGCTTCATCATATATACAATTTCGCAAACTGTGTTTAAACCCAATAAAATCATATTTATTAAAATCACAATATTTATTAATAAATTCAATTACACTATTTTTTATTCTGATAGAACCATCAATCCATACGCAAAATTCATATTTATTTAAAATTTCATGCCCTAATATTTTTATTTTACGAGCTAAACGTATATCATCTAATTCTTCGCTTTTTATATAAACAACTTCCCAAGTATCTGAAGTTATTTGTTTATTGTTTGTAAACAAATAATAGTCAATATTATCTTCTATTTTCTCTATTTCGTTTACTTTATCATAATTTCCAGTTATACAAGTATAAATGCATATTTTTTTCATTATAAACTCCAATAATCTATTCCTAATGATTCAATCTTATTTTTATTATAAATATTTTTTAAATCAAATACTATTCCATCTGTCTTTAAGTTTTTCTTTATGTCATTAATAGTCAAATCTTTATATTTATCATGTGCGACTGCAAATACTTTTACATCTACCATTTCATCTTTTTGACAAATATTTATTCTGTATTCATTCTTAACATCCTCTATGTTGGCAACATAATCGTAAACTAATACTTTAACACCATATTTAAGTAAAGCATTAACAATATCAATTACTTTACTGTTTCTAATATCTGGAACATTTTCTTTAAATGTAACACCATACACAGCAACTTTACATTTTCTTATTATTTTATCTTTTTTTATTAATTGTTTTATAACAGATTCTGCAACAAAAGTTGGAATATCATTATTAATTTTTCTACTTATTTTCAATAATTCAGGACTATAGTTAATTTGCTCTGACTTATAAATCAAGTAAAAAGGATCAACACCAATACAATGTCCACCAACAAGGCCTGGCTCAAAGTTTAAAAAATTCCATTTACTTGATGCTGCTTCTAAAACTGATTTAGTATCAATCCCCATTTGGTGAAAAATTATTGATAACTGATTCATAAAAGCAATATTAACATCTCTTTGTGTATTTTCTACAACTTTAGCTGCCTCAGCTACCTTAATTGACTCCGCTTCAAACACTCCATTTTTTAATACACTTGAATATAACTTTGACACACTATTTAATGTTTCAGAATCCATTCCAGATACAATTTTTCTAATAGATTCAAAATTATGAACTTTATCACCAGGATTTATTCGCTCAGGAGAATATGCAATTTTAAAATCCACACCACATTTTTTTTTCGAATATTTTTCTAAAATTGGCATACAAAATTCTTCTGTTAATCCAGGATAAACAGTTGATTCATAAATAACAATTGCATTTTCCTTTAAATATTTACCAACTATTTCTGACGATTTTTCTAAAGGTTTTAAATCAGGCAAATTTGCCTCTTTTAACGGTGTAGGTACAGCAACTATTATGTAGTCACATTCTGATAAACAATTAGGATCAGCAGTAAAATTAATTGTGCTTTTTTTTAATTGCTCATTACCTACTTCATTAGTAACATCTATATTTTTTTTATAACATTCAATTTTCTTTAAGTTGCAATCATAACCATATACTTTATATTTTTTTGAAAAAGCAACTGCAAGTGGTAAGCCTACATACCCGAGTCCAACCACTCCTATTATCACTTTTTTATTCATTTTAAGTTCCATCCCTTTCACTTCGTTCAAGGCACACATAGGTATGAAAA
>CAMKQS010000031.1 GCA_946414975.1 uncultured Caryophanales bacterium
CATAGTCTTTAATTATTACATCAAGAAATCTATCAACTTCTTGCATACAATAACCACGAGTATCAATTTTAAATTCTTTCTCTAAAATATCACGACTTGATAAAACTATTTTGTCTTCAGCCATATTCACCACATTCCCTTTTACGTCTTCATTATATAAAAAATTTATCTATTTGTCAATAATACTATATTATAGTTATTTCCTAGTAATTGTATTAAATTTTTTTATTTTTTGTTTTATAATATTCTTCCTACTAGAATAGTACTTTTCTAAACTATCTAATTCATTTTCATATAACCTTATCTGATTAATTGCTTCCTTATCCATATTTTTAAATATAGAATCTATATCTTCAATTATAAATTTAGTTATATTATAAAATAAACTCTTTATCTCATTATTATTATTATTATAAATATCTGTTGAATTTAAATAATCCATAATTACTTCAAATAACATATCAGTATTATAATATGGTTCTTTATAAATAGTATTTCCACACCTACCTTTAACAACAGCTTTATCTAAAAACTGTTCAATAGTTACTTTAGAATAAACATCTACATCACTACCTATTTTATTTTTTCTACTATTTAAATCTATTTTTCCTACCATTAATTTATTACTAAATCTAAAAATATCTATTAAAATTTCTTGATAATTTTCACCTTTTGTATACATGATTTTATAAGAATTTTGATAAAATTCATCAAACATATCTTTATTTTCAAGATATATTAGTTCTATATTATCATTAAAAACTACTTTTAATTTTTTATCTTTTATTATATTATTATCTATTTTTTTATTATTACAACTTTCAATTATTTCTTTTTGTCTTTTATTCATATGTATCTCCCAATCTATTTTGTTTATAATATTTAAGTAATTCTATCATCTCAGTCTCAATACCAAGCGAATTGGCATAAACTTTAGCATTTTCATTTATAACATCTTCTATATTATCAACCTTAATATATCTTAACTCAAACTCACCTTCTACCTCATCAGTAGTATAATTAGTTTTTGATAAATCTGGATTAAGATCTGTTTTTATTTCATAATAATATATATAATTTTTTCTAATTTTACCAGTTTGTCTATAATCTTTAAAATATCTTATATTACACGCAAATGGCGTTATATTTTGTAATTTTAAAGATATTCCAGTTTCTTCTTTTATCTCCCTTTGGAGTGCTAATAACATATCTTCACCATTTTCAACATGTCCTCCTGGAAATTGATATAATTTATGAGCATAGCCCATTAATATTTCATCTTTAGAATTAATTATTAACGCTTTTACTCTAACAACTTCTTCATCTACATCTTTATCATCTATCTTTTCATCATTATGGATAAAATATTTCATTTAATCACCTTTTTTTATTTTTTTATAATATCTACACATATTACTTAAAGAACAAGTATTACATATTGGATTTTGTGCTTTACAATAATATCTACCAAATAAAACTAGTTGATGATGCAATCTTCCTAAAGATTCTTTAGGAAACTTTTTATTTAATTTTTTTTCAATTGTTAAAACATCATCATTATTATAAACAAGTTTTAATCTTTTAGAAACTCTAGCTACATGTGTATCTACTGCTATTAATGCTTCATTATATAAATTAGCTAAAACAACATTAACAGTTTTTCTTCCAACACCTGGTAACGATTCTAAATATTCTCTATCATTTATAACCCTGCCATTGCACTCATTTATAAGCCTTTTAGCTATTTCAATAACATTACTACTTTTCTTATAAAAAGTTCCAATAGGTCTTATAATATTAATTATATCATTAACATCTGCAGAAGCTAATTTTTCTAAAGTATCATATTTTTTATATAATACACTAGTTACCTCATTTACTCTTTTATCGGTCGTTTGAGCACTAAGCATAACAGATATTAATAATTCATAATCTTTAGTATAATTTAACTCACACCTAGGATTTGGAAACAAAGAATCCAAATAATTAATAATTTTATTATTCATTTAACCAATCATAATCAAATAATTCTTGCTTTGGATTTGATTTCTTTCTTTTAAATTCTTCATTATTTCTAATTACATCCTCACGAGTTTTAATACCTTTTTTATTCCACTCATGAATTATTCTATCTATATATCTAAAATTACTAACGCCATTATAAGTTGCCTCTTTAAGAGCTAATTTTAATATTTCTTCACTATTATTATTTAACCATTCTGATACAAGCTCATATTCTATAGGAGATAATGTTCTACCTAACTCTGTTTCAAATACATCATATATGGTATTTTTTTCATCTTCTTTATTCTCCATAATTAATAAGGCTAGTTTTTCATATAAACTATCTAAATTACATACTTCCATTTGTATGTCATTAACTTTTTTTAACTCTATTTTAAGAACTCCTTTTTCTTCAAGTAAAGCAATCATCTCAAGAAGTAATGGCATTTTTATATCCATTGTATCGGAAATTAATTTAGGATTATACTCATTATTATTAATCAAAAATATTAATATAATCAATTCAGCTTCATTAAGCTTAAGCTTTTTATAATTCATTAAAAGAATTTTTGGGATAGATAAATCTTTATCCTTTAAAACATTTAATAATTTATCCATTTATTCCTCCTTAAATTTGTTTAATATATTCAAAAAGCATTCAGGAAGTGGACTTTCAAATTCCATATATTTCTTTGTCTTTGGATGAATAAATCCTAATGTCTTTGCGTGCAAGCACTGTCCTGTTTTATCTATTATTTTTCTTCTGCCATAAACAGGATCATTAACAACCGGATATCCTATATAATTCATATGTACTCTAATTTGGTGTGTACGTCCTGTCTCTAGTTTTAATTCTATTAATGTAGCTCTAGAATACCTTTCAAGCACCTTAAAATGAGTTATTGCATCTTTACTATTATGAGTTCCAACCGCCATTTTCTTTCTATCATTTTTATCACGCATAATAGGCGCATCAATAACTCCTGTATCATTTGGAATAACACCCCAAACAAGTGCGACATATTTACGAGTTATAGTTTTTTCTTGTAATTGTTTCGACAAAAATTCATGCGCATAATCATTTTTAGCTACCATTAATAATCCTGTTGTATCAGCATCAATTCTATGAACAATTCCTGGTCTAAATTCACCATTTATACTGCTTAAATTTTTACTATGATGCATTAAAGCATTAACCAAGGTTCCATTTTTATTTCCAACAGCAGGATGTACAACCATACCATTAGACTTATTTACAACAATTACATCATCATCTTCATATACAATATCAAGTGGTATATCTTCAGCTTCAACTTTCATTTCATCAAAAACTATTTCATATTCAATGATATCATTAAACAAAACTTTTTGACTAGATTTACATTTTTTACCATTTACTAAAACTAAATTGTCTTTTATCATTTTAGACACTTTACTTCTACTAATATCAAGTGCATCTGATAGATAACTATCTAATCTATCACTATCATTATCTACTACTATTTTTTGCATGTATTCACCTTCAATTCATTTAAAACAAGTAATATAACTGATATAACTATAAAACTATCAGCTATATTAAAAACCGGAAAAGAATAACCAAATATATTAAAAGATAAATAGTCAATTACATAGCCATAAATAATTCTATCAACTAAATTTCCAACTATGCCGCCTATTAACATTGAATATAGAAAAGTTTGATATTTATTTAATACTTTATCTTTCAATAAAAATAAATATATAACTATAAGAGCAATAAAAGTAATAACAATAAAAAATATTCTACTATCTTCAAGTATACTAAATGCTGCTCCTGTATTTCTAACATATGTGATATTGAAAAAACCAGGGATAATTTTTATTGTATCATATAATTCCATAAAATTTATAACAATAATTTTAATTAATAAATCAATCATTAAAAATACTAAACTATATATAGTTAATCTTTTCATTTAATCACCATAAAAATATATTATCATAATTATTAAAAATATTAAATAATAATAAATAAAAAAAACAGAAATTTCTGTTTTATATCTATATTTTTAATTTATATGGATTTTGCTCTGATCCATCACCTGAATCAATTTGTATATTAGATACTAAATATAAAGTTGGACGTGCATAATAAAGTCCATCCACATAATCATGAACAATCTCTCCTTCGGCACTAATACCAAATACCATTTCCTCATTATTAGAATCGTGAGATAAAAGCCACTGATATGAATTACCATTAGATTTATATATCCAGCTATAATTTGGTATTCCAGTATTACATTGATTACTATCATTATAACAAGTATTATCTACTCCTAATGCATATGTGTATGCATAATCACTTGGATACATTAATCCAATTTGACCTACCCAAGAAAAACTTCTTCCAGGATATACTGTTGTTCCTCTTTCCCATGCATACATTTCATCAGCAGTTCCATAATGAGATGAACCATTATTTCTACCACCACCTAAATAGTACTTAGTATTTCCAATCATACTTTTTGCAGTATCAGTTAAACTATTATAATATTCTCCATTTAAATAATTTTTTAATGATGAAGTCGGCCACTCATTTGACCAATTAGCATCCCAGTAATAATCACTATTTAATTTAGAATTTCTAACAATTTTTATTCTTTGAACTTTATTTCCATTTTCGTCTTCAACTGTAAATATTCCAATAATTCTCCATAGTTCATTATTAAATTCAACATAATTTTTTGGACTTACACCAATATATCTATAATCAGTTAATGCCTCTGTTTGAGTTGTTGTAGAATGTGAAAATGTATACATTTCTTTAGTATTTCCATCTGTATAGTTTGCAACAGTTACTGGGTTTGCTTTATTAACTAAATATTCAATATTCTTGTTTTCCTGTTTTACAACCTGACAATCTTTTTTATCAACCAATTCATATTCAAATTTATTTTCATATGTAATTTTAACACTCATACTATTAGTAATATCAATATCATCTGTTACATTTTTTACTTTAGTATCTAAATATTGTTTCTTTACAAGTTGACTAATAGGAAGACAATATATATTCTCATTATCTTTATCAAAACCATCTTTATTGTCATTTACATAAAGTTTAGCTGCACTAACAATCATACTCTTTGTAGTTTTATCAATATCAGTTTTTTTACTTTTTAATGAATTAGAAATTTTAGGAATAACAAGTAAAAATATTAATCCCATTATAGTTACTACTGCAAGTATTTCTATTAAAGTAAATGCCTTTTTATTCATAAACTCTCCTTATATTTTTATCTATAAAATATTATATCATATTTAATCAAATATATAAAATAAAAATTAGGAAATTAATCCTAATTTTTTTTAATATATTCTAGTTAATTCATTTTTTTACTCATTTTATCCATGGTATTATCCATCATTTTTAATGCATTATCTTTTACTTTACATCCATATCTTTGATATGCAAGTACTCCTAATGCACCAGCTGCAACAAGCATTGCATCTTTTGTCAATTTCATCATATCACCTCACTAGAATATAGTATATAGAAAATCTATATACATTACTATTATGAAAATAAATTAATTTTTTATACAAGTTTATTTAGTAAAGCTGTTTTTCTTTTAATTTCTTGTGAATTTTCAACACTATATCTAAATGCTTCACTACTACCAATAATTATTAACTTCCTTTTTGCTCTAGTAATTCCAGTATAAATTAATTTTCTATAAAGCATTCTTTTATAACTTTTACAAATAGTCATAATAACAAGTTCAAATTCACTACCTTGTGATTTATGAATACTCATAATAAATCCATGTTTTATATTTATTAAATCTTTAGTTTCATAATGTACAATTATTCCATCAAAATCTATAACTACTTCTTTTTTTCCACTACTACTTTCAAATGGTTCTAATATTTTCTTTATAATTCCTATATCTCCATTATATACATTTGAATCTGGAATATTTAAAAGTTGTAATACTTTATCGCCTTCTCTATATATAACATCACCATATTTTAATTCTTTCTTATTACTATTTTTTGGATTAAAAACATCCTGTAATACCTTATTTAAATTATCAATTCCATTAACACCAGCATACATAGGTGCCATTACTTGCACTCTTCTATAATCAAAACCTTTTATAATTGCCATATTACATGCATCAATTAATGCTTTTTTTATATTATCTTTTTCACACCTAATAAATCTATAATCATCTTTATCTTCTAGAAAATCACTTAAATTATTATCTTTGATTTCACGTGCAAGTACTGGAATATAACTATCGCTTTTCTGCCTATATAAATAATTTAAATGAACAGTATCTATTATATTACTATCTATTAAATCCCTTAGTATATTACCAGCACCTACACTAGGTAACTGATTGTAATCACCAACTAAAACTAATTTAATATTTGTAGTAAGACCTTTTAATAAGTTATCCATTAAATTATTATCAATCATACTTACTTCATCAATAATTATTAAATTATGAAAATCAGGATTAAATTCATTAACACCAAAAGAATTAGTCTCTTTATTCCACTTTAAAAATCTATGAATAGTAAGAGCTTTAAAATTAGTTGATTCCATCATTCTTTTAGACGCCCTTCCTGTGGGCGCTAAAAGTGCAACTCTTTCATCTAACTCATCTTTTTTTAAATTAAATACTTTCTTATAAACATCGAGAATTGCTTTAATGATAGTAGTTTTACCAACGCCAGGACCACCAGTAATAATAGTTATATTATTATTTATAGCCTTTTTTATCGCTTCTTTTTGTACATCATTATACTTTATATTATTTACTTTTTCTAATTCATTAATATATTTATCAATTTTTGTAAAATTATTAGTTTCTTTATTCACTAAATATTTTATTTTAGATGCAATATGCACCTCAGCATCATATATATCAACTAAATAATATTTATCATTTTCAATTACTATTTTTAAATCACTTTCCAAATTACCCATACACTCATTAATTAATCCGATGTCTATATCAGTATGATTATATCTATTTAAGCTAGAGACAATTTCATCAAAATAGGAATATGTATCACCATTTCTAAAGCTTAACTCTTTCATAATATATATAATACATGCTTCTATTCTTCTATTATCAAATTGATCAATATTTAAATTAATACTTATTTCATCTAATTTAGGAAAATTAATAGTGTCTATATCTTCAATAATTTGATAAGGATTATGTTCTAAAATTTTTAAAGTATTCTTTTTATAGTAATTATATATTTCTAATGAATCATTCATATTAAATCCAAGATTATTTAAATTAACAATTATTTTTTGACTCTCTTCATATTTAATTAATGTATCATATATTAATTCAGCTTTTTTCATATTTAATTTTGGAACTTTATATAATACTTTTTTATCTTCTACAATTCTATCTAGTGCATCTTCACCTAAAGTATCTACTATTTTTTTTGCAATATTTTTTCCTATACCCTTAAACATACTACTTGATAAATATTCAATTATTCCATCTTTTCCTTCAGGTTTTATTCTTTCATATGACTCAACATCAAATTGAAAACCATATTTTGGATGAATTACAGTATTGCCATAAAAAAAATAAAGTTCATTATTGTTAAGCGTATCAAAATTTCCTTTAAATGTAATTATTTTTCCAATATAATCTTCCATCTCATCAATATTAGTTTCTATTACCTTAAACAATCCTATTATAAAATTATTATTTTCATATATACTATTTTTATAATTACCTTTAATATAATTCATAATTACCTCGCTAATAAAAAGTATATCAAAAAAAAAGACTATTTAAAAGAATATCTAAATAATCTAATTAATATTTATTTAAAATTTATCACTTTTTAGTATTATTAAGATCTAAATTAGCCATTTCTTTCATTTCTTTTTGCACCTCAATAAGTAAGTAAGAATCAATTTCTACCTCATTACCATTTTCATCATAAATTACTAATCCTTTATTTGGGTTAATAGAATATAACCAATTTTTTCTTTGAAATTTAACTTGAAATACTTTATCATTTTCCTCATTATTAACTAATGAAGCCTGATATAAAGATTTTCTAAATCCACTACCACTTATATACTTATTTTCATAATCGTCTGGAAGTTTTAAATCACTTGTTATATTAATTTCAAGATTAGTATTAAAACTATAATTAGGTTCATTAACTAATAATAATTCTCTTATTAAAATTGGTGATGATAACGATTCTCTCTCTATTTTGCGAGCATTATGTTTAGAAATCTGTGATAATCTTTCCATAGATACACCATAATCTAAACAACTTTTTAATTGATAAAAATGTAATTCTGCTTCAATTATTTCTAAAAATGCATCTAATTCACATTCGTTATTTAAAACAACTCCATAAACATCTTCCATAAGATTCAAATAGTTTATAAATTGTTCTTTATTATTTTCCTTTATTGAACTATATAATTCCTTTAATTCTTTAATATATTTAGAAATTAATTCATCTGTTGTGTAAATATACTCTTCCAAGCTTTGTTCTTGAAAATTTGATGCAATCATATTTTTTGTACACTCTAATTCTGTATTACAATTAAAAAATTGGGTTGTTACCTCAGCAATTCCTTGCGAATCCCTAAATGTATCAACTTTTTTATCAACGTTTTTTTGATTTTTCCACAATCTTCCATCATTTTTTATAACCATACTTTCCCACTGTTCACTAATATTTGATGCAATTTTTTCTACATTATCAGTATGATACATTTTAGTTATCTTATCTTTAAACTCTGAATTTTTTTCTGACAAAGATACTATTGCAGAATCAATAGTTTTTTTTGCTTGTCGAACTTCTAGAGGATTACCTCTTCTGTAATTCATTAAATCCCATAAATCCAAGAACTCTTGAGTTCTAGAAAATTTCAATAAAACATCTGTCATAAAATCATTCAAAGCAGGCACTTCATATTTTGTCGTTTGTTCATTTCTATTACTATTTAAACTACTAAGTAATTTATCAACAATTTCTCTTGGTTTCATTCCATATCTGTCTATAAAAAATAATTCTGCATCTTCCATTTCTGATGATAATTTTTCAATAATATCACATACTTTTTCTTTATAATCTTTACTCTTCTGTAGCTCAAGAAAAATATCAATCCACCTATCTTCTCCATATTTAAGTCCTAGTTCTTTAAAACCGTCGATAAAATCAGTTAATTCTACTTTATGATAAACTGTTTTTAAAGATTTATCGTCTAATTTTGAACTATTACTTTTCATTAACCTAAACGAATTATTATTTTCTGCAAGTGCAAAAGAACCACTTTTCGCCCTTGATGGTTTTGGTACATCACCTTTATTTTTACTTATTGTTTCTACTTTTTCCTCTTTTTTTTCATTCTCCCTACTATACATCTTTCTTATATTCCTTTTTACTTCTTCTACAATTTCATCTTCTAATTCTGTTGCATTTAAACAAGATGTATAGTTTTGCTCATTAAATAAAGTAAAGTAAATTCTACAAAACTTTTTAGCTGCCGGCCTTACTACTTTTTTTATATATTTATCTAATTTTAAACTAAATTTATTATAATTCCATTTAGTAAACCTGGAATATTTTTCTCTAAAGAAGTTCATTTCTTCTGTGATACACCTATAATCTTTACTAGGATATTTCCCTTTAAAAAGAAAAATATCAATCTTATTTATAACACCCACACAATCACCTATCCTAAATACATTATAACACCATACCTATCGTTAATCAATATATTTAATTAATAACATCTTAGATACAATTTGATAGGATGTTATTCCTTTCCCTACATTAGGATATTTAGATGAATAAATTTTATCCATCATAAATATAGATATTAAAACTATCGAAATAGTTAAAACTAAATTTTTATTAATTTTTTTTATTATATTATCAAGTAATGGTGCGATAAAATACACAACTGCAATTCCACCAAGTCCGAATACTAATAATCCTTCTGCACATATCCTACCATTTATATTAATAAAATATCCTGAATAATCCCACCATCTTACTCCATTATGTGTAATTTCCAAAAAATATGATGTAAAATATTCAATTATTCCACATACAACAATTATACTTAAAAACTCAATAAGTGGTTTATCACGTAATTTATTTAATAATATTAGTACAATTACTCCACCAGATCCATATATAGGAAGCCAAGGGCCATACATTACACCACGATTAACAAAATTACCTGTTTCAAGCAAATGTAATAACACTTCCCAAAACCACCCCACAAAAGAAAAGATAAAAAACATCAATATAATAGAAGTAATATTATATCTTCTTAAATAGTTAACAACTTCAAATCGTTTCCTTTTTTTCTTCTCAGGAATTATATATAGTTTTGCAGGATATGCTAAACCCTTAACTTCTGCTTCTATATTTTTTAACTTTAACTCATTAACTTTATTTTTTTCATATTCACATTCTTTCGTACTGCTTGATAAATTGATTCCAAAAAAGTCTTCTACTTTATCTTTTATATTTTCAGGTTTATTAATTTTTACATCAATATTTTCTAAATCTTTATAATATGTGTCAGATAATAATTTACTATCTGCAACTTCATATAAATATTTGTCACATAACAAATCTATATTTTTAATATTCTTTTCTTTAGATAATTTTCTTAAATCATAATAATATTCTGAAAATGTAGTTACTTGATATGAATTAGTGAAAAATATATCTAATAATCCAAATGTAAGTACTCCTAAAATTTCCCAACCTATAAATGATAATTCTAAAACAAAACATTCAAATTTATGTCCATTCATCATATCACGTGATAACTTAATAGCATCCCTACTTTTAATACTTGGATTTTCTGCCATAATATATGGAACCATATAATATGAATATCTTTTTATTATTCCCCCAACAATAGTTAAATTCCACAAAAATTGATAAATAAATACTCTAAACATAACTTTTGTACTATTAAACCATTTTTTTACTCTAATTAAAAATAATGAATCTTTAATTGCAATTTTTTTATAAATACGCCCTTCTAAAAATATTCTTCTTGATATAATCTTAAAAATATTAACAAAGAATAGCCAAAATGAAAAATATATAATGAAACTTAAAATGACCGAAATAATGCTAGAAACACTTGCAACACCTACCATAGATTTGATTGCAAAAAATATGGTTAAATATAAAGATCCCTCATCTATTATATTTACAATAGATGCAAATACTCCTCTTTTATTTTCAAATATTTTATTTGAATACTTTTTCTTTATTTTATTTCTATTAACTTTTACTTCATTTATCTTATTATCAATATCAATATTAGTATCTTCTTTTATTTTTTTTACTGCTTTTTTATTTATATTTTCTACAATAGCATTATTATCATTAAAAAAACTTTTTTCAATTTTTGTAATAGATAGTGAATTATTAAATTCACTTCCTATAAAACTTGCTATAACACATATTAAAACAAAAACTAAATAATGTTTTTTTAATGATTTTAAACCACTTTTTTTTAGTTCTTTTCTACTTCTCATACTACAACTCCAACTATTGATATCGTATCACATTATATTTTAATTTACAATAAAAAAATCAGTTTGTACTGATTATTTTATTTTTTTCTTATCTTTATTATCTTTATCATTTGTTATAATTAAGCCACCAAATCCACCAATACATCCAGCAAGTATCATAGATAATGAATAATATACGGTTGCTTGACGATTATCAGACTTGTTAGCGTCAACATCATACAATTTATCAGATAATTTATCATATGTTGTAAGCATTAAATTATAATTATCACAACTTGGTATATATTCCTCATTATTTACTGTATAATCAATTATTTTAGAATTATTTTCTACATAACTCTTAATTAAATTATATGATTCTTTCGCATTAATACTATTTATTATTTCATTAATTAAATCATCACTAAATTTACTTACGTCATATGATATTACATTATTTGAATCTTTATCTTTAATGGAGATAATTTTATTTACATCCATTTCATTTTGTTTTAAAAAGATCTCTTTTTCTTTATAATTATCACTATTATATTTTTTTTCAATTACTTTATATGCTTTAGTCTTATCTAAAATAATTGGAGTATATTTTCCTTCATTAAAACCATTATTTAGTGTTAACACACCAGTTACCAGTACCATTGCTGATACTGAACCTATAACTAAGTTCCTATGAAGACGATGTCTATAATTATTATTATACATATATTATTTTCCCCCCAGTGGAGAATATTATACACATTTAACTTAGTTTGTCAAATTATTATCTTCACTTTGATATAATTTTCTATAAATATTACTATTTTTTAACAATTCTTCATGAGTGCCACTTGCTATAAGACAACCTTTATCTATGACATGTATTATATCAGCATCAATTATAGTAGATAGTCTATGAGCAACAATTATAATTGTATGATCTTTAACCAAGTTATCGATAGTTTTCTTTATATATTCTTGTGATTCATTATCTAAAGCACTAGTTGCCTCATCAAATAAAATTATTTTAGTATTGAGCATCAAAGTTCGTGCTATAGCAAGTCTCTGTTTTTGACCACCAGATAAATTAATTCCACCTTCACCTATAATAGTTTTATATTTTTTAGGTAGACTCATTATATATTCATCAATATACGCTTGTTTACAGTATTTTCTAACTTCTTCTAATGTTACATTTTCCCTTAATAATCTAAAATTATCCATAATAGACATATTAAATATAAATGGACTTTGTCTTATAATAGAAATATTATTTCTTAAAGATTTTTCCTTTAGACTCTTTATATCAATACCATCAATAGTTATTATACCTTCTTTTACATCAAAATATCGAAGAAGTAAATTAAATATTGTTGATTTTCCGTTACCACTTTTACCAACAATTGCAATTTTTTTATTAGTCTCTAACTTTAAGTTTAGATTTTTTAAAGTATAGTCCTCATCTTCACGATACTTAAACGAAACATTTTTAAACTCTAATTCTCCTTTTGGATTATCTAAAGTAACATCTCCAAAATATTCATCATTGTATAATCTATTATTAATTATTTCATCTAATCTTTGTAATGATACTTTTACTTTATTATAATTAACTCCAAAATCAGCTAGATTTTCAACAACCTGATCAACTCGCCAAATATACATATCAAGCATTACAAATATACTATATTCAATTTTGCCAGTAATAACATAATATCCACAAGTAAGTAATATACAAAATTGTAATATAAAATATATTAAATTATTTAAACTATAATATACTATCTCGTAATTTCTTATTTTATTATGATTATAAAATAATTTACTAAGTCTATTAAATATACTATTTTCTGTATTCTTTTTAATACCAAGTGCTTTAATTTCTCTAATACCTGTTATATTTTCTGTTGCAACCTTAACATATTCATCAGATTCTTTTTTTATATTTTTTTGTGTCTGTTTAATTTTTGGAAAAAATTTATATGAAATAAAGCCCATAACTAAAGCAAACAATACAATTTCCATTCCTAAATAAAATGAAATAGAAAATGCTAAAACAAATACAAATACAACAACAATAGATTGACATGTTAATTTTACAAGTTGAGCAAGCAAATCCATAACACGCTCAGTATCATCATAAAGCCTATTAATAAACTCGCCAACTCCCATATCTTCAAATGCTATAGCAGGCAAATTATCAATTTTTTTGTACAAATCATAACTTACATTTTTCATAAATTTAATTGATAAGTAATTATATAACTTTTTAGTTGGAACTTGTAAAAAAGTATAAAAAAGTACCCATATACAAGACCAAGTAATTAAATAAAACACAAACCCGTCAAGCTGTTTCAATATTAAATGTTCTAAAGCTTTCCCCCAAAAAAATGCTGATATCAATGATGGTAAATAATTAATCAACACTAAAAATATATACATAAATATTTTTAACTTATCATGCTTTAAATAATGACCTAGTAATTTAAAACTATTATTCTTCATATTCCTCCTTCACGACAAAAGACTACATTAAGTAGTCCTAAAATTCTTTTGTATTTCCTGTCTTAATATAACCCCTATTAAGCAAATATGTATCATTTTCATTAGTACTATATCTTATATAATTTATTCCCTTATTATATTTAAATGTACGAGATCTATATAGTTTATTAACACTTGTACAATTATCAACAGTAACTTGTCTTGTTGCATATACTGGTGTAGTTCTCGTTCCATATATAGGAGTTTCCTTAGTCTGATAAATTGGAACCTCCCTAATAATAGGTTCATTTACAACTTTACCACCCTTAGTAGTCTGTTTAGTTCCCACTTGTTCTGGTCTAGTTCCAACCTTATACTTTCTAGATTCATAACCAATTATATATGTTTCAGTATTATAACTTGCAATATATGTCTCTTCCCTAGTCTCAGTACAACCTTCTGTTTTAGTTATGGTCTCTTCTTTAGTTTCAACCTCTAAATTTAAACTTGATTGTATTTCATTTGAAGACCAATCACTCCATGATGAATAAGTTCCTACTTTATCACTTGGTGTTAATGTATATTCATAAAACATATAACTTGTAGGTTCCGGATTTGGATTGGGATCAGGAGTAGGTACTACTGGAGGCTCTACAGTTGTTGGATTTGGTTCTACAGTAGTTGGGTTTACAGTATTTGGATTTTCATTTTTCTTTTTTTCAATTTTCTTCTCACAAACATCCGAATCCTTACAATAATTATACTTTCCTAAATAAGTTGTCAAATTAGCAGTATTTTTACATACTAAAGTAAAATCAATCCTATATTCTCCACTTTTTTTTGTTACTTCAACCTTACTTTTCTCACTGTCACATTTAGTATCTTCTTCAACTAATTCTTCAATAAAATGTTTATCATAAAAATCTTGTAAAGTTAAAATTGTATCAACTTTCTCATTGCCAAGTTTATCTTTATAATAATCAATAGCCGTATATTTAAAAGTTGCCATATTTGAAGCTAAACTTTTACCATAATTTTGTTCAATATCAGATAATTGTTCTAAACTATATAAAACCATCTCTTTAGTTTTTTTTACTGGCTTCTTTTTACTAGCAACTTTAGAAATAATTAAAATTATAATCAAAAGAAATATAAATATAATCACTGCATAAGTTACATAACTCCATATACTTAATTTATCCTTACGTTCTTTATACATTTTAACACCTTCTTTTAATACCGGATTATGGTAACATAACCAATTATTATTTGTCAATATTTATTTTAACTAATGTCATACCAATATTATTATAAAACAATCTATAATCTATAACATATTTATTTTTTTTAAGAGTATTCATAGTTTCACCTTTTAATATTCCACTACCAATACCATGTACTATAACTATAATACTATTTTTCATTTTTCTATTATCATTTATAAATTCATTTATTTTTACTCTTGCATAATCACGATCAAAACCGTGTAAATCTATAGTTGGCAAATTATCAGTAAAAATTACGTCTTCTAAGTTCATCATATAGCTTCCTTACTGTATCTAATTTACATATAGACTTTCTACCTGTTAATTTAGTAATAGACAAACTTGATGTAGTATTTGCAAATGATAATATCTTATACATATCCCATTTATTTATAAGACCATATATAAATGCTCCATGAAATATATCCCCAGCTCCTGTTGTATCTACTGCATCAAATAAAACTGGTTTAATAATCTTAACTGCACCATCATAATATGCACAACCATCTTCTTCTAAAGTAATAACTACTTTACCTTTAAAATCATCATTCATTTTAGTAAGCATATAATCTATATCTTTACTATTTGTATACTCTTGAGCAAAATTCTTAGAACATACTATATAGTCACTCATATGACATAATTCAACTACATTAGAATCACATCTACCTGCATCTATTACAACAATTGCATCTTTATTATCATTTATTATCTTCTTAGATAACTCAAACTCGTGACCATCTATTAAAATTATATCTGGCTTGATATCTATATTTAAATTTTCAATAACTTTCTTATTGCTTTGACATGCTAAAGATGTACGTGATGCATTTTCAGTATTTACAATTAAATATGATTTTGTAGTTTTAAAATTATCATCCTTAACTAAATAATCAGTATTAACATTAACAGATTTAAACTCATTTTCTATGATATTACCTTCAACGTCATTACCAACAAGGCCACAAAAATAAGTATCAATACCCCATTTACCAAGCAAGTATGCACAATTAGCTGCAGGTCCACCACCACAACAAATCTCACTACCTACTCTATTTTTAGTATTTTCAATTGGATAACTACTAACTGGAATTACAACATCATAAGTTGCATGTCCTATACACAATACCTTCATAAGCACCATCCATCTATTTTTAATTATAGCAAATAATTACTTTTTATACAATATACTAAATAA